>JAHEHU010000020.1:0-25404 GCA_024639765.1 Eudoraea sp. | reverse complement strand
AAGCGGGCGAAGCTAAAGATGCCGGCGAAGCATTATTAAAAGAATTAAAGAACTGGGATGAAGATATGATACAAAGGAAATCCCAGGCATATGACGATGTAGAGAATTTCCCTAATAAGTTCACGGCAGAATATCTCTTTCTGATCAATCAGACCAATAGTGTAATTCCAATGGTAACACAAGGTTCCAAAGATCGCAGGACGGTATTGGATACTCAGTGGGAAGGTCTGCGAGCCAGAGCTCAGAATTTCTTAACTGTGGCTTTACCGAACTACAATAAGACACTTTGGGATGCAGGAATTGGAGCCATACAAAGTGGTAAATAATGGGGGAGTACTATAATTATATAAAATCGTTGCATCTTATTTTTGTCATCACCTGGTTTGCAGGCTTGTTTTATATCCCCAGGCTTTTTATATATCATATAGAAGCTCAGGAGAAACCAAATCCTGCCAGGGAAATTATTTCGGATCAGTTAAAATTGATGACCAGGCGACTTTGGTTTATTATTACATGGCCTTCAGCAGTATTGGCAACCCTGTTTGCTGTATGGTTGTTGATACTAATACCCGGCTGGTTAGAACAGCCCTGGATGCACGTAAAATTGCTATTTGTAGTGCTTTTGATCGGGTATCATTTAAAAACCCATCAAATATTCGGGCAACTACAACGTAATGAGATAAAGTACACCTCTAATTTTATGCGTATCTGGAATGAGGGCGCCACGCTGGTTCTTTTTGCGGTCACCTTCCTGGTTGTCTTTAAATCTGCATTTAATTGGGTGTTTGGTGTGGTTGGGTTGCTTGTGTTGGGGCTTTTGCTGATGCTTGGGATAAAAGTTTATAAAAGGATACGGAATAAGAACCCGGAGGCATAGTTCTCCTCTTTTTATTTTATGTCTGTCAAACTCAGACTGTGCAATTTTATATGGTCCGGAATAATTCTAGTTGTTATTCCTCCTCATTTTTTGGACTGATTATTGCTATCTTTAGTATCAAAATAAAGAGCCTTGTTCAAGAAGTTCTCCCTGCGGTCCAGGATTTTTGTTACCATGATATTTTTAGTGCTGATTGCTTCTGTGCTGATCGCCGGGGTAACCATCTATCAATACAGGGAACAATCCAAGGATTATCACCAGGATCGTTTGGAACGTAAAGAAGAACAGCTTAAACAGAGTATCAGCTATACACTTCAGTCAACTACCTATCCGGTTATCACAGAAAATCTGGGGTTGATCTTTAAAGATGAGATCTATCGTATTGCCGATGTGCAAAATGTAAATTTCAATATTTACGATCTGGAGGGACAACTTATTAAAAGTTCCCGACCAAAATTCAACAGTGATTCCATCTCACAATGCCTGGAGGCTTATTTATTGAACAATCTTAAAGAAAGCCCCAATAAAAGATACGTGGAAGATAACCTGGTGGCCGGGAATAAATACCAGGCTTCCTATACCTTTATCACTGATCTGAAATTTAAGCCCATTGGCATCCTCAATTTACCTTACTATGAGGACAATTCCTTTAATAGTATGGAATTGAGAGAGTTCCTGTTGCGTCTTGGAGGAGTGTACCTAATAATGTTTGTCATTGCTATTATCCTGGCTTATTTTATTTCCAAATACATCACTCGTTCTTTAGATACAATTTCTGATAAATTACATCAAACCGACCTTACAAAGCGGAACGAAAAGATCTTTGTTAAGAACCCAAGTGAGGAAATAGAAAAGTTAATAGACTCGTACAATGAAATGATCGATGAACTGGAGCAAAGCGCTGCAAAATTGGCGCGAAGTGAAAGGGAACAGGCCTGGCGTGAAATGGCCAAACAAGTTGCACATGAAATAAAGAATCCGCTTACACCAATGCGACTCACCGTACAGAGTTTTGAACGAAAATTCAAGCCGTCAGATCCGGATGCGAAAGTAAAGATCGAAGAGTTTTCAAAAACGTTGATTCAGCAAATTGATATGATGAGCAGTATTGCCTCGGCATTCTCGAGTTTTGCTGAAATGCCGGCTCAACAGAATGAAACTTTGAATGTAGTTAAAACGGTAAAACTGGCAGTTGATATTTTTAATGAGAATTACATCCATTTTATCTCCGAAGAAGAAGAAATAATTGCGAAATTAGACAGGACACAATTGATACGGGTGATAACCAATCTTGTTAAGAATGCTATTCAGGCGGTTCCGGACGTGGATTCACCAAGGATTTTGGTATCAGTGATCTCGGATGGAGACTATGTAAAGATCTCCGTGGCAGATAATGGTATTGGTGTTTCGGATGAGGTAAAGGAAAAGATATTTGAACCCAAGTTCACCACTAAATCAAGCGGGATGGGTTTAGGCCTGGGTATGGTAAAGAATATAGTAGAAACATATAATGGAACTATAACATTAACCTCGCAACCGAAGAAAGGGTCTGTTTTTACAGTCAGATTCCCTAAGGAAAGTGAATAAACAAGTAATATGGAATACAATAATATCAAAGTTACGTTAGAAGATACGCTGGCCATAGTTACCATTAACAGACCAAAGAAATTGAATGCGTTGAATACCTCAACCATCAAAGAATTGCATTTAGCCTTCAAAGCCCTGGAAAAAAATATGAAGGTACGTGCCATCATTCTCACAGGAAGCCAAGAAAAAGCTTTTGTAGCCGGAGCCGATATATCAGAATTTGCCCATTTCAATACCAAACAGGGTGGACAATTAGCTGCACAGGGCCAGGAATTACTTTTTAGTTTTATAGAGAACCTGGGCAAACCGGTAATTGCAGCTATTAATGGGTATGCTCTGGGAGGTGGTTTGGAACTGGCAATGGCATGTCACTTTAGGGTTGCCAGCCATAATGCCAGAATGGGGCTGCCGGAAGTATCTTTGGGACTCATCCCCGGGTATGGTGGAACACAGCGTTTACCGCAATTAATAGGGAAGGGAAGGGCCATGGAAATGATCATGTCCGGAGGTATGATAGACGTAGAAAGAGCCATTGAATTTGGCCTTGTGAACCATGTGACGTCTATTGAAGAATTACTGGATTACTGCAAGGATATCGCAAAAAAGATCACAAAAAATTCCCCAATAGCCATCAGACAGGCAATAAAAGCCATAAATGCGGGTTTTAACAATGGTGTTCAGGGTTATGACGTAGAGATCAAAGCTTTTGGAGAGTGCTTTGGTACAGACGATTTTAAAGAAGGTACCACAGCCTTTCTGGAAAAGAGAAAAGCTTCCTTCTCTGGTTCATAAGAACATCCATTATTTAAAATTGATGGATATGCACAAAAAATGCCTTTTTATCGGGCTTCTTTTTCTAAGCTTTATCGTTAGGTCGCAGGAATTTCCAATGGATTATAGTTTTGGAGAAAAATATAATGACCGGTATAAATATTCCAATCTACTAACCATTACAGATGATGGTTATGGGGGATCTATTTTGGTAAGGGCCTATTACACGGGACTTATCCTAACACCCAAGGGATATGTTGTAGAGCATTACAACGCAGACATGCAATTGGTCTCTGAGTATAATTACAAGATGAAGGGTCCTGAATTTGTAGATGGCTATCTTAAGAATGGCCAGCTTTATTTGTTATTCTTAGAATACAATATAGAAGCAGGGACATATGAATATTGGGCACATAGGAGTCCGTTAGATCCTTTTAATTTCACAAAGGAAAGACTATTATCCTTTTCTTCAGCTCCGGTAAAAAATCCGCTAGATAAGAACTACTATAATCGAAATTTCAACTCCGGATTTAGTACTACGGTGCTGTTTTCTGAAGATAAGAACGCCTTTATTATAAGTACTCATTATAAGAAAGGTAAGAACAACAGACACGATATTTATCTTTTTACCGCCAATTTGAAAGAAGCGATGTATCGTGATTTTTCAAGCGAAGTGGAGGAAAAGAATTACGCCTTTGAACGAATGGTGGTCTCCAGTGATCTGTCTAACGTTTATATCATTGGCAAAGCGTATTTTAAAAAAAGGCGTTTTACCGCCCTGGAACGTAAATTTCAATATGAGTTAATTCAACTTGGGGCTCAGGGGATCGCAACTCAAAATTTTGATACGCCCGGGAAATACTCAGAATCGTTGACACCTATTCTTCACCAAGGGAACCTAATTTGTGTTGGCTTCTATGCGGATCGCAAGGATAACCGATATAATGGATTAGCTTATTTTAAATTAGACCCTGTGTCGCTTACTGTGAGAAGCAGGAAATACAATCCTTTTTCTGAACAATTTATGTTCGACAAGTTTGGACAAGAATACGAAAAAGAAGTAAAAAACCTGGTTTTCAAAAATGTAACCATAACCCCGGAAAATTCAATTTTGTTCAATGCCGAAGAGTATTTTGTGACCAATAGTGTTCAGGCCAATTCAAGCGGAGGAAGGGTACGTGTAGAGCGTTTTCATCACAATGATATTGTAAGTGCCAAGCTCGATGCAGAGGGAAATATGGTTTGGGCCCGTAATATCAATAAATCTGAAGTTACACAAGGCGATGGTGATTATGCCTCCTATAGTGCCTTTACCAAGGATGGCAATACGTATTTCTTTATTAGTACAGCAGCAGAAAATCCACAATTACTGAATAAGGAGCGCATCATCTTTAAACAAGGACTAAGCAGAAACAGGAATGTCTTTGTGATCCAATTGAACAATGAGGGCAAGATGAGCTATAAAAAGATCATAGACTCTAAAGACGCCCGTTTGCCCTTAAAAGTTTCTAATCCACTTAAGGATGAGACCAATGGTAAAATGCTTTTCTACGCTAAACGCGGGAATAAAAAGCAACTGGTGAACGTCGCTATTCAGTGATCAAATTATGTTAATTCCCAGCCTTTACGGTAGGTCCCTTTAACCCATTCATTGGCTTTTTCGAAATTTGTTACCCGCATAGATTCACCTTCCCATAGTAATTTTTTTCTTCCGGGTCGCAGGATAGATGGTCTTCTTCCGGGTTCTTCTGGTTCAACGTATTCTTTGTATTGAAATGCTTTAATGGCTAAATTCCCCATAAGAACAGCTTCTGTTAAAGGGCCAGATCGCTCAAAACCAGATGATGTTTCAGTCCCTTGCAGGCAGCCTTCTACCCAATTTCGCTGATGACCACCGGTACTTCCTTCAATCCGTTTTATGGTGGGGGAAGGAGGATTATACATTTCCATCATTTCCGAAGGTAGAAGTCTCGCATTGCGCGAATACACATCACATACCAGAATTCCTTTGGTGCCATAAAAAACAGAACCTCCGCCAGAATCACCAATAGTTTCACCATCTTTTAACTCGTCCGGGAGATCGGGCATAATACCACCATCATACCAATTCAGGGCGATATCTCCGTGTTGTTGGGTGTTAAATTTAAGCCTGACAATTGAGGAGGCGGGGCAGGAAGCACTGTAATCTGCTTCCACAAAATCACCCACCCAATTCGTAGTGCAACTGGCCTCAGCTTCGGTAGGATATCCTAGATCTAGTACGCCAAAAGGTGTTTCCATAATATGACATCCCATATCACCCAGCGCTCCCGTTCCAAAATCCCACCAACCACGCCATTTAAAGGGCAAATATGAATTGTTGTAATCTCTGTTAGCAGCAGGTCCTAACCATAGATCCCAATCTAATCCGTCCGGAATCTGATCTATGCCGGAAGGTATCGGAATTCCTTGTGGCCAAACCGGTCTGTTGGTCCAGCAATCTACGCGTTCTACTTTCCCAATAATTCCAGAATTGATCCATTCCTTAGCTAGTCTGCTACCGTCACTGGAGGCTCCCTGGTTGCCCATCTGCGTAACGATCCCATTTTCACGTGCTACTTTGGTCATTAATCTGGCTTCGGCAATATTATGTGTAAGTGGTTTTTCAACATAAGCGTGTTTCTTAGCACGCATAAAAGGTAAGGCTATGGCGGCATGCGTATGGTCTGGTGTGGCCACCATTATAGCATCTATGTCTTTTAATTGTTTGTCGTATACCTTGCGAAAATCTTTGTAACGCTTTACATCCGGATAGAGCTCATAGGTTTGTGCTGCCCTTCTGTCATCTACATCACAAAAAGACACAAATTTTACCCTGCCTGTTTCCTGTAACCCTCTAATAACTCCAGCACCACGGCCACCAACACCAAAAGCTCCTATATAGAGTGTATCACTTGGCGGCACGTGTCCTTTACCTAAAACATAACTGGGGACAATAGAAAAAACAGCTGTGGAAGCTGTTACATTTTTTATAAATTTTCTTCTTTGCATTCGGCAATTGTTTACGGATGAGGCAGGAAGATACAAAAAAAAGTATTTCTTAAATTTTCTTCAAATTCCCTCGAATTTGGATTTGTAATGGATTCTATTGATCTAAAAATATCTTACTGAGTGCCATTCCATTCCGCATAGAAATGTTCTAAATATTGCAGTAGAAAGGCATGCCTTTCTAAAGCGATCTTTGCCCCGGTTTTGGTATTCATTTTATCTTTAAGAAGGAGCAATTTCTCATAGAAATGGTTGATGGTAGGGCTTTTGGAATTTTTGTATTCCTCTTTGGTCAGTTCCAAATTTGGGGATATGTCAGGATCGTAGAGCGCTCTATTCTTGAAACCTCCATAGTGAAAAGCACGGGCTATCCCTATGGCACCTATGGCATCTAGCCTGTCTGCGTCCTGAACGACAAGCATTTCGGGAGGATGCGTTTCCCTTTTCATTTTACCCAGGCTGTTTTTAAAGGAAATATGCTCAATGATATAGCAAACCTTTTCAATCACCTCATTTTCTACTCCCAGGGAAGAAAGGAACTCTCTTGCCATTTTCGGACCTCTCGTTTCATCCCCTTGATGGAATTTTGCATCAGCAATATCGTGTAACAGCGCTCCAAGGCTCACTACCAATACATCAACTTTTTCGTCTTTTGCGATCAGGAGGGCGTTGCGAAAAACGCGCTGGGTATGGAACCAATCGTGACCTGCTTCTGCATCTTTAAGGGTTTCTTTGACGAAGGCAATGGTATCTTCAACTAATGAGGTAGTGTTCATGGAGCAACGCGAATATCGTTTTTTATGACCTCTTCCGCCCTGGCTAATAATAAATCAGAATCACCGGTGTTTTCCATTGGCGGATGTACCTTAAAATATAAATGCGAGCCAATGCCGTATGGAAATTTACCGTAGCGGAGCATTTTCCAAGAATTGTTGATGCTAATGGGTACAATAAGTGCTGAAGGAGCCTGTTTCATCAGTACTTTTAATCCGGTGGGTTGAAATTTCTTTGGGTGCCCCGTTCTACTTCGTGTACCTTCAGGAAAGATAACGGCACTTCTTTTATTTTTTTCAATGTATTGACCCAATTTGGCGATAGCCACAAGGGCTTGTTTACTATCCTTACGATCTATCAGGGCCGATCCTCCATGTCTGAGATTATATGATACACTGGGAATACCTTTTCCCAATTCTATTTTGCTGACAAATTTTGGATGATATTTTCTCATATACCAGATAATCGGAGGAATATCGTTCATGCTTTGATGATTCGAAACGATGATCAGCGGCACACCTTCCGGTATATGGTGATCATTTTGAAAAGTGTAACGGGTACCCAGCAGGTATGTACACCATATGAGGGTTAAGTTAAGGTAGCTTACACTTTTTTGATGGGCACCATATCCAAACCAGTTAAAGCAAATCCATTGAATAGGGTGAAATACAAGAAGTACTATTCCAAAGAAAATGAAATAGATACATGTTAAAGGATATGCCAGGAATTTGCGCATGGTACAAAAATAAAAAACCGCACTTATCAAAGTGCGGTGTAAAAGATAAAACTTATTTGAGTCTAACAGAATTGATTGTAGGCCTCACTTAGATTTTCAGCTATCATTTCTGCAGGTCGGCCTTCTATATGGTGTCTTTCGATCATATGTACCAATTCTCCATTTTTAAATAGAGCCATGCTGGGTGATGAAGGCGGAAATGGGACCATTAGATCTCGGGCTGCATCAACAGCTTCCGTATCCACTCCTGCAAATACAGTGATCAAATGATCTGGTTTTTTGTCATTTCGCAAGCTTAATTTAGCCGCAGGTCTTGCATTGGCTGCGGCACATCCGCAAACGGAATTTACTACCACAAGGGTAGTTCCTTCTGCATTAATCGCCTTTTCAACGGCCTCTGCGGTATATAATTCTTCAAAACCTGCCGTAGCCAGGTCCTGTCTCATAGGTTTAACTAATTCTGCCGGATACATAGTATATTTTTATTTTTAATTCCCGCAAAGATAACTAAAATGTACAACTATTACGCTAAAGCTTTCTTAAGGTACTACCGAGTTATTTGTGGTTTAACCCTATCTTTGCCAAAAATTTTTTCTAGCTCATGATTCGTTGGATTGCCGCTATTTTGGGGTATTTTTTATTTCGTTTGCCAGGGGCAATCATTGGTTTTCTGCTTGGAAGTGTAATGGACAACTTTGGCTCCGGGTCTAATGCGCGTTCTATTTTTGAAGATCTTTCACGGCAAAAAGTTTCGCCGGCCGACTTTGAGTTGAATTTACTCTCTTTGTGTTCCCTGGTGATCAAAGCAGATGGGCAGGTAAGTCAGCGAGAATTAGATTATGTGCGCCAGTACTTCCTTAATACGTATGGAAAGGAAAAGGCTAATGCCATCTTCAGAACATTTAATGAGGTAATTAAAAAACGTGAGATCTCTGCACAAAGGATTTGCACCTATCTAAATCAGCGAACGCGATATGAGGTGCGCTTGCAACTTCTCCATTTTTTATTCGCCATTGCCCAATCTGATGGGTCTATTAGTGCTCCTGAGATTACTAAGATCCGTGAGATAGCCGGGTACCTGCGTATTGGTACTAACGATTTTGAAAGTATAAAGGCCATGTTTGTAAAGGCTGCAGACAATGCCTATAAGATCTTGGAGATAGAGAAAAGTGCTTCAGATGATGAGGTTAAGAAAGCCTACAGAACTATGGCAAAAAAGTATCATCCGGACAGGGTCAATACGGAAAATGAAGCCATCAAAAAGGGAGCGGAAGAGAAGTTCAAGGAAGTTCAAAAGGCCTATGAACAGATCCAACAACAACGCGGAATGTAATTCTTATAAACCATTTTGGAAGACTTTTTATTTTACGTAGAACTTGGTTTAGGACATGTATTAGACATCAATGCCTATGATCACATATTGTTTTTAACTGCTTTGGCTATACCGTTCACGTTCCGTTTATGGAAACAGATTCTTACGCTGGTGACCATATTTACTGTTGCGCATTGTCTTTCATTGGCGTTTTCCGTGTATGAGATCGTAGAGGTCAATGTAGCCTGGATCGAATTTTTAATTCCAATTACCATTTTAGTAACAGCACTTTTTAATGTAAAGGAGGTTTTAAAAAGGAATACCACACTTAATTTTAAGTTGCAAAGCGGGGCTACTGGTTTTTTTGGACTTATCCATGGTTTTGGATTTTCCAATTACTTTAAGATGCTCATGGCAGGAGAAGATAACAAGCTAAATCCTTTACTTGGTTTTGCCACCGGAATAGAATTATCTCAGATCGTTATTATTATCGGGGTGCTTCTGCTGTCATTTTTATTGATAGAAAAGGGTTCACTTCCAAAAAAATATTTTGTGTTGGTAACTTCCGCTATTGTGATCCTCATTACGTTACCAATGATCTATAATACATGGCCCGTTTAATGAGTGTTACAGGTGACGGCAATCTTTAAAAAGAGATAAATAAACCGTGATTCCTTCTACTTATCGGTTTTAATTAAATATTAACCATTTATGGTTGTTGAACTATTTCAAAGCGGGTATCTTAGTGCTTTTCAATAAATTGAGCAATTTAACGGGGAATAGTTAGTGACGAAAAAGAAGCAATTAAAGTATGACAGGGCCTATCTTAGGATGGCTCATGAATGGGGGAAGTTGTCCTATTGCGTCCGCAGACAAGTGGGAGCAATTGTGGTAAAGGATCGTATGATTATATCAGATGGTTACAATGGGACCCCTACTGGTTTTGAAAATATTTGTGAGGACGACGACGGATATACCAAATGGTATGTTTTACATGCAGAGGCAAATGCCCTTTCCAAAGTGGCTTCTTCCACACAATCCTGCGAAGGGGCTACCCTATATATCACTTTGTCTCCTTGCAGAGAATGCAGTAAACTAATACACCAATCCGGGATAAAACGCGTTGTATATCAAATAGCGTATAAAGATGATTCTGGCTTGCAATTTCTGGAAAGAGCGGGGATCGTTCTGGAACATCTTCCTCATATTTTAGAAGAAAATGAATAAGATTTCATGAAGAAATATCATTATATATGGCCTTCGATTATAGCCCTAGCCTTGGCATTGGGAGTGCTTATAGGAGGCAAACTTCATTTTAATGATTCGCCCGAAAAACTCTTTTCCACTAATTCAAAGAAAGACAAACTCAACAGGCTCATAGATTATATAGATTATGAATATGTAGACGATATCAATACAGACAGTATAGTAGATGTAACCGTCAATAATATACTGGAAAAATTAGATCCGCATTCGGTGTATATTCCAAGAGAGGAATTAACCCAGGTTTCTGAGAACATGAAAGGCGATTTTGTGGGAATCGGCATCAATTTTTATATGTACAAGGATACCATTACAGTGATCCGTACTATTGAAAATGGACCAAGTTTTCTGAAAGGAATAGAACCGGGGGATAGGATCTTGGTGGCAGATAAGGATACCCTGTATGGCAAGAATTTACCCAGCAACCGTATTGTAAGCACCTTAAAAGGGGAAATAGGGTCTTCGGTAGATCTGCAGGTTTATCGAAAAACTGAAGACAATTTATTTATGGTCACTATCAAAAGAGATAGGGTACCCATAAAGAGCGTTGAGGCATATTACATGCTTTCAAGGGATATGGGGTACATCAAGATCAATAGATTTGCCGAAACCACTTATAAAGAATTCAAAAGCGCTCTTCGCTCATTACAGCAAAATGGGGCTGCAAAAATAACACTGGATCTGAGAGACAACCCAGGTGGATACTTAGGAATTGCGGAACAAATGGCAGATGAATTTCTGAAGGATGGAAAGCTGATACTATTTACTAAGAACAAAAAAGGCAAAATAGAGAAAATGTTTGCTTCCAATGCCGGCTCATTCGAGGACAAACCGGTGTATGTACTTATTAACGAACGTTCTGCCTCTGCAAGTGAAATCATCGCAGGGGCATTGCAGGATAATGACGTAGGGACCATTGTAGGTCGCAGGTCGTTTGGAAAAGGACTTGTTCAGCGGGAAATGGCCTTGGGAGACGGATCTGCCGTACGTTTAACAGTGTCTAGGTATTACACTCCAACGGGCCGCTCTATCCAAAGAACCTATGAGAATGGTAGTGAGGATTACTATGAGCGTTTTGAAGCGAGGTATGAGAATGGGGAATTGTTGTCTGCAGATAGTATTAAAGTGGCAGATTCTTTAAAGTTCACAACTCCCAAAGGCAAAGTGGTATACGGTGGTGGGGGAATTATTCCCGATGTTTTTGTGCCCATTGGAAATATGGAGGAAGAAACCATAAAGAGTATGGAAAGCCTTGGCTTTATATCTCGGTTTGTGTTTGAACATCTTGAAGAAGACAGAGAACGCTATACCAATTACAGACAGCAAGATTTTATAAACAACTTCAAAGTTGATGATATCTTATTTGAGCAATTTGTTAATTATGCTCTTGGCAGCAACCTCCGTATGGATTTTTACGCCTACGATAAACGTATTAAACTTTATTTAAAAGCAGCCCTGGCAGAGCAATTGTTTTCGCCCAACATAAGTGCTAAGATCAAAGGGGCCATAGACCCAATGCTGCAAAAAGTATTGGAGCTAGATCAACCTATGCTGAAGGAAATGGTGAAAGATTAAGTCTTTGGTTAGTTGATGCCCTCTAATAAGGCGATAAAGGCCGGGTCTGATCTTAGCTTAGAAAATTCCTTCGTATTTCTAATCATTTCTTTATCATTCCAACCCAGGGAGATGACTCTTTTCAAATGTTCAAGGCTATTTTGAAACATGTTTTTGGTGGCATATTTTCTTGCTAATTGATAGTGTGTAAATGGATTTTCAGGTGCAATAAGCAACAGTAATTCTTCGCAATAAGTAGCTTTTTCATCATCCTCATCTCTTAAAAAAATATCAAAAGACTCAATAGCCACAGCAAAAAGCTGTCTATTTATACGATATGCCATGTCTCTGTAGGCAACTTCTTTATGTTTACTGTACTTCTTCTCAAAGCGTTTCAAATTGTTCTTCCACCATTTATAGTTATCCGGATTTTTTCCCTCCGATGATTCCCGATTAAATCGTTGTAAAAATCTGCGAGACATGGAATCTTCTAAAATGGACACTTTATTTTCAAATATCTCAGTTCTTTTGTACTCTTTCTGATTTCGAATTCTCTTCAATCGGGCTTCTATGAGATCATCTTCTATCAGGTCTGAATAGGCCCTTTTAAGTCGCTCGTATTCCTTCGCAGCATCATGTAAATTTTCATTCTTCTCATAAGCGGTAGCTAATGAAAGAGAATTGTTATAGTTCAAAAGGCGTTCTTCTTTGTTCAATGGTACCAAGCCTTTCCTTACCGCTTCATTCTGAAGCCAATCGAATGCTCTTAGGATCACAGGGGAAGGTGGCCATTGATGTTCTCCTTGAAAGCAAAAGAGTTCATTGGGTAAACCAATTTTGGAAGCCCACTGAACAGTTTTCTTCATTTCCTGATAATTCATATCTCTGTAGCCCACCAGCGCAGCGTATGAAAATGAATTTTGTTCGTTAGGAAAATACAAAGGACTCCTGGCAAATCCTGCTCCACATGCAATAACGCCACGTATTCTATTGCTAAGTACGGCTATGGTTGCTGCAAGACGAGAACCTCCAGAAAAACCTGCGGTATATACTCTTTCCTGATCCACGGCATATGTGTTCAGGACAGCCTTAAATAGGTTCTCTGAAATCTTAAGATTAGGACCATACGGACCATTTTTGGAATCATTGGAACAAACAAGAATATAGGAGTATTTCTCAGCGGCTGCTATAAATGGTTGTAGTCCAGTTTTTCCTCGCCCAGCCGGATCGAAAATAAATACGATGGGCGATAAGGATTTGGGATTGTATTTACTGGGAAGGTAAAGTGCATAAGATTCATCCGAATTAATTTTTACAGGGACAGAATCTGAGAGAATGCCGGGAATTGAATCTATGTTTTGAGAGAGCCCATAAAAGGCAAAAGAAATAATAAATATAGGTACAAGGGCTTTCACCCTTAAAATTATTAAAAACCTGGATTAAATTTTTACAAAAAGATTGAAATCTAATCCTCCTCTATCTTTTTCTGAATATTTCTTGAAGTAAGAAGTATAAGTAGAAGAACAATGGCACACAGGGCGGCTACAACTCCGATAACTGCTATAATACTATCCTCGCCCAAGGGATCTGAAAAATCAATGATGGTCACATTGTAGGCAATTAACGCAAGGGCTAAAATGATTAGAACTACTGTAACTTTTTTATTCATCTTTTTGCTTTATTGTGAGTTCCATTTCCTAGAAACATTCATTTATGGAAATAACTGATTAATGTTTGTGGCAAACAGTTTAACGGCTATGGCCAGCAAGATCACGCCAAATACTTTTCTGACCACACTTAGACCGCCCTTCCCCATCACACGTTCAATTTTGGCAGATGATTTTAGAACCAGGTATACAAAGATAATATTGACAATGATGGCAGCAATGATGTTCTCTACATAAAATTCTGCGCGCAAGGATAAGAGGGCAGTCATTGTTCCGGCTCCGGCAATCAGTGGAAATGCAATAGGAACTATGGAGGCAGATTCTGGTTCGTCATCACGATATAGAGTGATTCCAAGGATCATCTCGATCGCTAAAAAGAAAATAATAAAGGCCCCTGCTACGGCAAAGGAATACACGTCTATTCGGATCAAATTAAGGATCTCCTCTCCTACAAATAAGAAGGCAACCATTAAGCACCCTGCCACGATAGACGCTTTTTCTGAGTGAATATGACCTACTTTCTTTCGTAGATTTATGATAATGGGTATGCTCCCAACAATATCAATAACAGCAAAAAGGATTATACTCGCAGTAGCTATTTCCCTGAAGTTCAAATGCATTTCAAGATACGTTAAAAGTTGTGCAAAAGTAGTATATATTTCTAGTAAGAGGCAGATAGTCATCACAAATATTATCGATTGAAATACACGTGAAAAAAGTATCTTTGAAGCTTACAATAGAAGATGTTTCAACTAGGAAAAACACTGGTTTCTGAAGAGATCATAGAGAAAGATTTTGTGTGCAACCTTTCGGCCTGCAAAGGGGCCTGTTGTGTAGACGGTGATGCAGGCGCCCCGCTTGAAGATAAAGAAACAGAGATCCTCGTGGATATTTATGCGAGGGTAAAGCCTTTCCTTAGACCGGAAGGAATTGAAGCCATTGAAGCGCAAGGGGCCTTTGTAAAAGGAGAAGATGGGGAATGGGAAACTCCGCTCGTAGGAAACAGTGAGTGCGCTTATACTATATTTAATGATCAGGGCATTGCTAAGTGCGGGTTAGAAGAGGCGCATCAACAAGGCGCTACCAATTGGAAGAAACCGGTATCCTGTCATCTCTACCCCATCCGGGTTACCGAGTATACCGGGTTAACAGCTGTTAATTATCATAAATGGCAACTATGCGATCCTGCCTGTGAATTAGGAGAAAGTCTAAAGGTGCCTATCTACTCGTTTGTGAAAGAGGCACTTATCCGCAAATTTGGAAAACAATGGTATCAAGAATTGGAAAAAGTAGCACAGGAATATCATTCTTCAAAACAATAGTAGGTAGTTCATAGAGTATTTTATACCGTTAACGGAATATTTTTTATCCCCCTGGTTGATTACCTATTTTTCCACCCCGTAATACACATGGTCTTCCTTTGGAGGCATTTAAAGATGTATTTAAGGACTAATAACACAACCAATTCTACCCCACAATGAGAAAATGTGTTCTTTTATTTCTTTTGTTAGTGTTCGTGCTTATCATTGCGTCCATTACAGAAAACAGGGAGCGCACTGCAACCAATGATAAGGTTGCCATGGAGGTGAATTCTTCTGAATCATTGCCGCAGGAAAATGCGGGCCAAAGCAACGAGCTTCCCAGGTAAGATCAATTTTATTTTATTAATTGTAATTGCACAAAGCTGAGATGTCTAAATTTCTTTTTGTGTTTTTTTAGTTGTCGACATGCCAACATGATCACTAAGTAGTGACAATTGGTTATTGCAGATAAAAATCTGCTCTTTCTGAAACAATCAAATGAATTTCATGATTATCAAGTAGTCGCCAGATCTTACATGAAAAGTAACTGCTAATTTCCAACAATTCCCATAAACAGTAGGACACAAGAAAGTATAAAGCGGCAATGGCATCGAATGTAATTTAATATACTTTCCGGTCTATTCTATAACTGTTGAAGAGGTTCAAAATATTTATACAAGATACCAGTTGTACACAAGGGTAACAAACATAGCAGGCGAAGCTAGATTTCAACATGTTGTGTTAAAAACTTTGAGCCCGATATTCGTAAACAGACTTTACAATTTAATAACATTTTCCAATCTTTGTTGATCCCAACTCGATCCACTTTTTTACTCAAAAACTAACACTAAAAAGAACGAAAAATGTCAAAACTCTTAGAACCAATCCTTGAAGAAAATGAAGATAGATTTGTAATCTTTCCAATTAAACATCACGATCTATGGGAATGGTATAAGAAATGTGAAGCCTGTTTTTGGACAGCAGAGGAAATAGATCTTCACCAAGATCTTGCAGATTGGAATAATAAGCTAAATGATGATGAGAAGTATTTCATTAAGCACATTTTAGCATTTTTTGCAGCATCGGACGGGATCGTCAATGAAAACCTGGCTGAAAATTTTGTGAATGAAGTGCAATATCCTGAAGCCAAATTCTTCTATGGCTTCCAGATCATGATGGAGAATATACATTCTGAAACGTATTCCTTATTGATCGATACCTACGTAAAGGATGAAAAGGAAAAGAATATTCTATTTAAGGCCATTGAGAATTTCCCTGCCATCAAGAAAAAAGCCGATTGGGCCTTAAAATGGATAGATTCCCCAAGCTTTGCGGAGCGGCTTATTGCTTTTGCAGCTGTTGAAGGGATCTTTTTCTCCGGAGCATTTTGCTCTATATTTTGGTTAAAGAAAAGAGGCCTTATGCCGGGACTTACCTTTTCAAACGAGTTGATCTCTAGAGACGAAGGCATGCATTGTGATTATGCTGTGCATATTCACAATAAGCATTTGGTGAATAAAGTGCCAAAAGAACGCATCACGGAGATCCTTGTAAATGCTTTAAATATAGAACGCGAATTCATCACAGAATCTTTGCCTGTTAGTCTAATTGGGATGAATTCCAAATTAATGACGCAATACCTGGAGTTTGTAACAGACAGGCTATTGGTGGAACTCGAATGCGAAAAGGTTTATAATTCTACCAACCCATTTGATTTTATGGATATGATCTCACTTCAAGGAAAAACCAATTTCTTTGAAAAACGCGTTTCAGAATATCAAAAAGCCGGTGTCTTGAATAAGGAAAAAGACACGGATTCTCAGAAGATCAGCTTCGACGCCGATTTTTAATGTATTCTTTCACAAAAAATCCTGATTAAACCAGGACTTTTTGTGGCCTATTTTAAAAAGTTAAGTTTTTTATAAATGACTTAACCCAACCATATATAATAATTAAATAATTGTAGCGACATGTTTGTAGTAAAAAGAGACGGCAGAAAAGAGCCAATGATGTTTGACAAGATCACGGCCCGGGTACGTAAATTGTGTTATGGCCTAAATGATCTGGTAGATCCGGTTAAAGTAGCCATGAGAGTTATTGAAGGGCTATATGACGGGGTAACAACATCAGAACTCGATAATTTGGCTGCTGAGATCTCGGCCACGTTGACAACTGCACATCCTGATTACGCCAAGCTCGCTGCGCGTATCTCTGTCTCCAATCTACACAAAAACACCAAGAAGTCTTTCTCAGAAACCATGAAGGACCTATACGAATACGTAAATCCCAGAACAGGGAAGAAGGCCCCCTTGTTATCTGATGAAGTATTTAAGGTTATTTCCGAAAATGCAGACGTTTTGGATTCTACCATCATTTATAACCGCGATTTTGGCTACGATTATTTCGGTTTTAAAACTCTTGAAAGGTCCTATCTGCTGAAATTGAACGGAAAGATTGCTGAAAGACCCCAACACATGCTTATGAGGGTTTCTATTGGTATTCACCTGAATGATCTGGAAGCCGCTATGGAGACCTATGAGCTTATGTCTAAAAAATACTTTACGCATGCTACTCCAACGCTCTTTAATTCAGGAACACCAAAACCTCAGATGTCATCATGCTTCTTACTAGCAATGAAAGATGACAGTATAGACGGCATTTACGACACCCTTAAAAATACCGCTAAAATATCTCAATCTGCAGGCGGAATAGGCCTTTCTATACACAATATTAGAGCTACCGGCTCCTACATTGCAGGAACTAACGGTACTTCCAACGGTATCGTTCCAATGCTGCGGGTCTTTAATGATACGGCAAGGTATGTAGATCAAGGTGGCGGAAAAAGAAAAGGTAGCTTTGCCATCTATGTAGAACCTTGGCATGCAGATATCTTTGAATTCCTGGAATTAAAAAAGAATCACGGTAAGGAAGAAATGCGTGCGCGAGACCTTTTCTATGCCATGTGGATCCCGGATCTGTTCATGAAACGAGTAGAAGCTGACGGAAACTGGACTCTCATGTGTCCTAATGAGTGTCCTGGATTATTCACAACCCATAGCGAGGATTTTGAAGAACTGTACACACGTTATGAGGCCGAAAATAAAGGAAGAAAAACGATCAGAGCCAGGGAGCTTTGGGAAAAGATCCTCGAATCGCAGATAGAAACAGGTACGCCTTATATGTTGTATAAGGACGCAGCAAACCGTAAGAGTAACCAGAGCAATCTTGGGACCATCAGATCCTCTAACTTATGCACGGAGATCATGGAATATACTTCCCCGGATGAAGTGGCTGTCTGCAACCTTGCATCCATTGCATTGCCCATGTTCATAAAGAATGGCAGTTTTGATCATAAAGAACTATTCCGTGTGACCAAGAGGGTGACGAAAAACCTTAACAGGGTCATAGACAGAAACTACTATCCTATTAAGGAAGCAGAAAATTCTAATATGCGTCACAGGCCAATAGGTCTGGGAATTCAAGGTTTAGCAGATGCTTTTATACTTCTTAGACTTCCCTTTACAAGTGATGAGGCCAGAAAGCTCAACCAGGAGATATTTGAAACGCTCTACTATGCGGCAGTGACCGCCTCTATGGAAGCAGCGAAAGAAGAAGGAGCGTATTCAACCTATAAAGGATCACCTATTTCCGAAGGGAAGTTTCAGCATAACCTTTGGGGAATTAAAGACGAAGAATTATCTGGCCGCTGGGACTGGGATAAACTGCGTAAAAATGTAAAAAAACACGGAGTACGAAATTCACTCTTGGTTGCGCCCATGCCTACCGCTTCTACTTCACAGATCCTTGGAAATAACGAATGTTTTGAACCGTATACTTCCAATATTTATACAAGAAGGGTGCTTTCCGGAGAATTCATCGTGGTAAACAAACACCTGCTAGAAGACCTTGTAGAACTGGGATTGTGGAACGAGAACTTAAAGCAAGAATTGATGCGCGCTAACGGTTCTGTTCAGCATATCGATGAAATTCCTGAAGATATTAAGGAGTTGTATAAAACTGTATGGGAGCTGAGCATGAAAGATATTATTGACATGTCCAGACAGCGCGGGTATTTTATAGACCAGAGCCAGTCGTTGAATTTATTCATGGAGAACGCCAATTACTCTAAACTTACTTCCATGCATTTTTACGCCTGGAAAAGTGGCTTAAAAACAGGTATGTACTATCTAAGGACCAAGGCAGCTGTAGATGCTATTAAATTCACCTTGGATAATACAAAGAAAAAAGAAGTGCCGGTGAGCATTGCAGCTGAGGCCGAAGTCTTGGCCGCAACACCACCAGACCCTAAAGCTGCCGAAGCGTTACAGGTACAAACTAGCCCGGTACAGCAGAAAGAAACCGATGTAACCCCCATGTCGCCGGAAGAAATGAAAGCTTTGATAGCCCAGGCCAAGGCAGGCGAAGCAGATGATGATTGTCTGATGTGCGGTTCATAAGATAAGACAGAGAAAGTAAAATGAACGAAACCAACTTATGTCTTTGGTAAAAGACCAGTGTTTATTAAAAGGATGCCTCGGAATCGCTAATCCCCAATAAAAGCGAATATCCGGGGTGTTTTTTTATAGAAAAATAAAAGGATTATTTATCAAAGAAAGGCCGTATGGCTTTATGTGAGATCACCATGAGCCCCACGTAGAAAAGAAGTAGTAATATATAGTAATCCATAACCCTCCTGGTGAATACGTTCTTATATATATACGCACAACGGAACGGTTTTGGATTAAAAACGCGAAAAAAACAAGCCTTTACTTTGAAGTTTAGCTGACAGGATTATTGAGATGGTTATGAAAGGGTTATGATCTAGGGTCAACTTCTATATAGGCGCGGATCACAGCTTCTTCTCCTGAAATGCCGGACATAGAATTGCCGTGTTCCATCCCAAGAATTCCGGTAAACCCTTTGGCATGAATAAATTTCAGGACGTTCTGGTAATTAATTTCACCGGTGGTAGGCTCATTTCTTCCAGGATTATCTCCTATTTGAAAATATGCGATCTCATCCCAGCAAGTTTCTATGTTTGGGATTAAATTGCCTTCTTGAATTTGTTGATGGTAGATATCAAATAAAATTTTACAGGACGGCGATGCCACAGCTTTGCAGATCTCATAGGCTTGTGGACTTTCTGTTAAGAAGAGACCGGGGTGGTTCCTAAAATTAAGGGGCTCCAGAACCATGACCAATCCATGTGGTTCCAGGATAGCTGCAGCTTGTTTTAAGGATTCAACAACATGCGCGGTCTGATATCCCATACTAAGTTTAGGGTCTGTATGACCCGGAACTACGGTCATCCATGTTGCTCCTACTCTTTTGGCAACCTCTGTGGCCTTTCGTATATGCTCCAGGAATTCGGTTCGTTTATCTTTATCTCCGGATGCCAGATTTGGGGAATCCCAATAGATCTTGTGGGCTACAAATACACCCATTTCCAACTTCCTTTCTTTCATGACCCTCGCCATAGCTAGCTGCATTTCTACCGGCCGATCCATCATGCCATTGTCCTCAAAAGCTGTAAAGCCCTGGTCTGCCATAAAGTGTAATTGTGCTATAGGATCCTCTCCCGCACTTTCACGGAACATGCCAATATGCGGAGCGTATTTTAGTTGAAATTGATTTTTTGGCAGTGCCTTCTGTGTCTGCCCAAAGAAAGAGAACCCTGTCATAGACAGGGTGCTGGTAGCCAAAGCCGATTTATAAATGAAGTTTCTTCTTTTCAAAGATGTATTTTAAAGGGACCAATCTTTACCGCCCGTAAGTTCGTTAAGATCTCCACATCCTATATATTCGCCGGGCACAGGTAAGTATGCCAATACATTTTCCCCTACGTATTCCGAGGTTTTATATCCCCAGATCGTCATATCGCGCAAGTTCTTGGTAAAAGAATATCGTATAGCCTCTTCAGAAACAGCATCATTTTCACCTTTGGCGGCTGCAGATGTATTTTTGATCATAAGCTCCATATTTTCAATTTCCTCTTCTTCCGTTGCCTGCAATCCTGCTGCTAAAAGGGGTTCCAGGTCTTCAGTAGTTAGGTCTTCTGCTTTTTCTTTTCCTGAATCTGTCAGGGCCTTTTTAATAAACTTGTCAATAGACAGTTTAGTTAAATCCTGCTGAACCTCCTCCATGATCTCATTTATAAACCTATCTATGAAGACGTGAACATTGACCTCAGAAGCAGAAGGGGTATCTGTTTTAGGCAATATGATATCTACCAGCTTAATGAGAATGTTTCCTTCCTCGACTGTAAAAAAGTCGGGTGTCCAATCAGCCGCTTTCACTTCATTACATCCCTGAACAAGTGATAATAATGTAGGGGTGGCAACGGTATAACCCAATGCCAATCCCATATTTTTTAATGCTATTCTTCTATCCATTACAGTAGTCCTTTTTTAAGTTGTTCGGCGGCATGGTTGGCAGCGCGTGCCGTAAATGCCATATAGGTCAATGATGGGTTCACACAAGCTGCAGAGGTCATAAATGCACCATCGGTGACATAAACATTCTTTACTGCATGTACCTGATTGTATTCATTGAGTACAGATGTTTTGGGGTCTCGCCCCATTCTGGCGGTCCCCATTTCGTGAATTCCCAGGCCTAGGGCTCCGGGTCTGTCAAAGGTCTCTACATCTTTCAACCCTGCCTTTGTCAACATTTCATAGGCCTGCTCCTTCATGTCCTTTCTCATGTTCCACTCGTTTTCTTTAAACTCAGCATCAAAGGTAATGGTAGGAAGGCCCCAACCATCTAATTTATCATAATCTAAGGTCATCCTGTTGTCTTCATAAGGAAGAACTTCGCCGAAACCGCTCATCCCAAAGGTCCAGCCTCCTGGTTTGAGAATCGCCTCTTTCAGGTCTTTTCCGTGGGACAGTTCCGTAACGGCTTCGTCCCAGTTTCCTCTGCTTCCACTACCTTGGTAACCGTATCCACGTTTAAATTCTTTCATGTTGGAGCTACCTCCAATATTGCGGAAGCGGGGTAGATAGATCCCATTGGGTTTTCTTCCCTTGTAAAACTTATCCTCAAACCCATCATATTTTCCGGCGGCCCCAACGCCAAGATGGTGGTCCATAATGTTTCTTCCCAGCTGGTCCGAGTCGTTCCCCATTCCGTTTGGAAAGCGGTCCGATTTAGATTGCATGAGAATTGAGGTAGAGGCGATGGCGGAGGCACATAAGAATATTACTTTGGCCTTAAATTCATACGTTTCCTTGGTAACCCTGTCAATTACCTTCACGCCGGTTGCCTTCTTAGTATCCGCATCATATAGTACCTCATGCACAATAGAATCTGGCCTGAGGGTCATATTTCCGGTAGCTTCAGCGGCAGGAAGTGTTGAGGAGTTACTACTAAAGTAGGCGCCAAAAGGACACCCTCTGATACATCTGTTCCTGAACTGACATTTTGTTCTGCCGTCTCCTTCAAATTTTTTGGTGCTATTAATGTGAGCAACTCGACCTGCGGTCATCACCCGGCCGTCAAAATTTTCGGAAATCTTCTCTCTAACGTGTTGTTCCACACAATTGAGTTCCATCATGGGTTCAAATACGCTATCTGGTAATTGTGGCAGACCTAAGGTTTCTCCGGATATCCCCACATAGGTTTCTACTTTGGTATACCAGGGAGCAATGTCTTTATATCTAACCGGCCAGTCTACCGCGATCCCCTCTTTTTTGTTGGCCTCGAAATCCAGATCGCTCCAGCGATAACTATGACGCCCCCAGAGTAAGGATCTTCCCCCCACATGGTAGCCGCGCATCCAATCAAATCGTTTGGTCTCATTATAAGGATGTTCCAGATCATTCACGAACCAAAAATTATGAGCAGCCCTTACGGTATAGCCGGTCCGGGCCTGTTTGAATTGTTTTGCCGCCTCTTCGGGAGGTAATTCCCCATTATTGGGAAAGTCCCAGGTATCCATATTCGCAGTTGGATAGTCCTCACGGTGCTTTACCATTCTTCCGCGTTCCAGCACAAGTGTTTTCAATCCATTTTCACATAATTCTTTGGCAGCCCAACCCCCACTAATGCCCGTACCAACAACAATAGCATCGTACGATTCCTGCTCTTCATTGTAATAAAATTTACCCATGTAAGTATATTGTTTATTTGCTAAAAGTATTAATTATAAAATTAATTTTCTACATTTAAACGGCCTAATTCTTACCGAATCCCTTTTAAACTTTAGCTTTTTTAAGAATACAGAAATAAAAAACAGAATATTAATTCAGAAGTACTATTTTCCATATTCAAAAAAGAAGATACAATTAGCCAATTATAAAAAATACATATATGAAACGAAGAAACTTTGTAAGGAATTCAGCCGCGGCCGGAATTGGGCTGTCAGTATTAGGAATCTACAGTTGTAAACAAGAAAAAAAGGAGAAGACCGAGGAAACGGAAATGGCAGACAATGAAACGGTCATGGAGCCTTTTTTTAAGTTATCGCTGGCGCAATGGTCTGTGCATAGAATGATTTGGAATGGTGAAATGGATCCTTATGCTTTTGCTTCAAAAGCAAAAGAATGGGGCTTTGGCGGCTTGGAATATGTGAGCCAGTTGTATGATAAAGAGTTAAAGGCAGATAATTATAGTGCCGAAGCAATGGCTGCCTTTGTAGATAAATCCAATAGTGAAGCTGAAAAACACGGGATGCAAAACGTGTTGATCATGATAGACGGACAAGGAGACCTAGCTACTTCGGATGCGGCGGAACGGAAAAAGGCTGCAGAGAATCATTTTAAATGGGTAGATGCTGCCAGTGCCATGGGTTGCCATGCTATTCGTGTAAACCTGGCAGGAAGTACAGAGCCGGAGGAATGGATCCCGAATTCAGTGGATGGTTTATCCCAGTTAGCGGCCTATGCCAAGGAGAAGAATATAAACATATTGGTGGAAAATCATGGTGGTTTATCCTCCAACGCCGCTATGCTGGCAGAAGTAATGACCAAAGTAGGGATGGATAATTGTGGCACCTTACCAGATTTCGGAAATTTCTGCATCAGAAGAAACGATCCCGAGGATTACGCCAGTGGCTGTGCCGAAAGATATGATCTTTATAAAGGAGTAGAAGAATTGATGCCCTTTGCAAAGGCTGTTAGTGCCAAGACGCATAATTTTGACGAAGCAGGAAATGAAACGGAAATTGACTATACCCGAATGATGCAAATTGTCAAAGATGCAGGGTATACCGGATTTATTGGAGTAGAATATGAAGGAGATGAGTTAGGAGAGGCCGAAGGTATCATGGCAACAAAAACCCTGATGCTAAAATCGGCTGCTGAAATTACTTAACGAAGAAACACACCTATGGAAGAATTCTTTAATGAGCTGTTCGATTATAATTTTTTCTGTAATAAGCAACTGATAGAAGCTTGTGCTCAATTGGAAGAAGTTTCCGCGAAAAGCACTAAACTTTTTGGCCATATCCTAAATGCGCATCATATATGGAATGCACGTATTGCTGGAATACCTGCTACCCATGGGGCCTGGGAAGAGCATGCTGTAAAGAGTTGGGAGGATCTCCATTATGAGAATCAGCGTACCTCCTTCGATATCATAACCAGTACGGAAGATTATGAGGAGAGGATTGATTATGAAAATGAAGAGGGCCGACTTTTTACAAATACCATACAAGATATGTTGTTCCATATCATTAATCATTCAACACACCACCGGGCTCAGATCCTGGCAGACTTCAGGGATCAGGGATTAGAACCTATCGCTTTGGACTATGTTTTTTACAAACGCTAATCAACTAAACAACACAGCATGAACTTCAAAATTAAAATACAGTTGTCCCTTATGATGTTCCTTGAATTTTTTATTTGGGGAGGATGGTTTGTTACCCTGGGAACTTTTTTAGGAGATAACCTTAAAGCAAGCGGTGGGGAAATAGCCATGGCCTTTTCAACGCAATCCTGGGGAGCCATTATTGCTCCATTTATCATAGGACTTATTGCTGACCGATATTTTAATGCAGAACGAATTCTCGGGGTATTACATCTCTTAGGAGCGGTACTTATGTATCAAATGTATAATTCGGTAGAATTTACAGGATTCTATCCCTATGTACTTGGGTATATGATCATCTATATGCCAACGCTGGCTTTGGTAAATTCAATCTCATTTAATCAAATGAAGGATCCGGCCAAGGAATTTTCTTTTGTTCGTGTTTTTGGGACCATAGGATGGATCGTCGCCGGACTAATTATTAGCTATGTATTCCTTTGGGATTCTCCGGAAGCAAGGGGAGAGGGGATGCTTAAAAATACATTTTTAATGGTGTCAATAGCATCAGCAGTATTAGGAATTTTTAGCTTTGGCTTACCTAAAACACCCCCCACGGCCGATAAGGAGGAGAAAGTTAGTATTTCCACCATATTGGGTTTAGATGCGCTTAAATTATTAAAGGATAGGAACTTTTTGATCTTCTTTATTTCGTCTGTTCTTATCTGCATTCCTTTGGCTTTTTATTATCAAAATGCAAATCCTTTTTTAGCAGAAATTGGAATGGA
>JAHEHU010000180.1 GCA_024639765.1 Eudoraea sp. | reverse complement strand
ACGAAAGGGATTTTGTAAGCCCTGATGACGTGAGGGCCGTTACTCATGATATTTTGCGCCATAGAATTGTACAGAGCTACGAGGCTAATGCAGAAGGCATTACTAAGTCAAATATTATAGATGAATTATTAAAATTAGTGGCTGTTGCTTAAAATAATTAATATGAAAAAAGTAAAAATTATAGTATTCAGTGCACTCTTGCTTTTTGTAGGATTGTCATGCAAACAAACTTCTCATGAATCAGCTCAGGGAATTGATAAAGCGGGCGAAATAATAGTTTCAGATCCATTACCTTCCTGGAATGAAGGAACTACTAAGAATGCTATTATGCGATTTGTGGAGACTGTGACAAGAGAGGGGTCACCAGGCTTTGTCCCTATTAAAGACAGAATTGCCACCTTCGACAATGACGGGAATCTTTGGTCAGAACAACCAGCCTACTTCCAGCTTTTTTTCGCGATAGACAGAGTAAAGGCGATGGCTGAAGAACATCCGGAATGGAATGATAAACAACCGTACAAAGCCATTCTTGAAAACAATATGGATGAGCTTATGAAACAGGGGGAACACGGGCTTCTTGAAATTGTTATGGCTACCCATTCGGGGATGACAAGTGAAGAGTTTGAAGAAGAAGTCAGGACCTGGCTGGCTACAGCAAAACATCCCAGATTTAATCAGCCGTATAATGCGCTGATATACCAACCCATGATAGAATTGCTGGAATACCTGAGAGCAAATGAGTTTAAAACATTCATCGTCTCTGGTGGCGGTGTGGATTTTATGAGGGTATGGTCTGAGGAGGCTTATGGTATTCCACCCTACCAGGTAGTAGGAAGTACCATTAAAACAGAGTTTGATTATAATAATGGTCAGGCATTAATAAGAAAGGTAGCCGAATTGGATTTTATTGACGATAAAATGGGGAAGCCTGTTGGCATTAATAAATTTATAGGTAAAAGACCCATTTTTGCTTCCGGGAATTCGGATGGAGACCTCCAGATGCTTCAATATTCCGATGCAAATGAATACCCAAGCTTTATGCTTTATTTGCATCATACCGATAATGAAAGGGAATGGGCCTATGACAGGGATTCTCATATAGGAAGATTGGATAGGGGCCTCGATGAGGCTGAAGAAAAAGGATGGACCGTTATAGATATGAAAAATGATTGGAAAACGATATATCCATTTCAAATGAACAATTAATTACCCAAATGCCGAAGGAGAAAATTGACATAGAATCAGAAAAGGATCGAATAGGTCCGGCTGAGGTTTATGTTACCCTCAGAGATCTTATCACCTTACAATTTGAAGCCAGAGGTTTTAGTTTTCTTCCAAAATATGCGGTCCAGAGTATCCTTTCAGGGCGACATAGTTCTAAACTGCGGGGTCGGGGTTTGGATTTTGATCAGGTTCGTAAATACATTTCTGGAGATGACATACGTAATATCGACTGGAAGGTTACAGCTCGAATGGGAGTGACCCATACAAAGGAGTTCACTGAAGAAAAAGAAAGGCCAGTTTTTTTTGTTGTAGATCAATCATCTTCCATGTTTTTTGGGAGTAAGAAGTATTTTAAATCGGTAATTGCCGCACATTTAGCGGCGGTTGGATGCTGGAGAACCCTTGATGTTGGTGACCGGGCTGGTGGTATTGTATTTAATGATTCCAGAATTGACTATATCTCTCCCAAAAGAGATCGAAAAACGATACAGCGATATTTCACATTAATCAAAACACAGAATCAGGAATTGAAAGCAGTTAAAGTAGCAACTACTGATGAAATTCCTTTAAATAAGGTTTTAAAACAAGTTAATGAAGTAATCTCCCATGACTATTTAGTGGTACTCATTAGCGACCTGAATATGGCAGATGAAAATACCTTAAAGAACCTTATACGTATACGGAAGAATAATGATATAATTGTTGCGCAAATTACTGATCCCGGGGAGATGGAACTTATTTCAGATAACATGACCATCAGCGATGGTGAGTTTCAGACGCATGTGGGGCAGGGCAAAAGGCTTAAAAGTGAATTTAAGGTGGCCAAAGCGAAGACACAATTCAGAATTAAATCTGATTTAAAAAAATATGGTATTCCGTACTTTCAGATTGATACACTAAGTGAACCTGCCAAACAACTGAGATCTTTACTGTCTGCTAAAAATAAAAGGCCTAAATAGTAGTATATGTTTTTAGAGCTAAAGGAAATACTGGAGGGAGGCCATCTTGATTTTGAATATCCATGGTTATTCTGGTTATTATTGCTTCCCATTATAATGGTTGTACTGCCACCTTTAAAATACAGATCAGAAGCCTTATTTACTCCCTATTTTAAGCAAATTCTAAAAATTAAAAATGAAAAACCCTCCAAAGGAGTACGGATAGTAAGACGCAATATTGTTGCATTGATTATGATGTATTTAATATGGACATTATTGGTTTTGGCTATCACTTCACCCCAATTGGTAGGAGAACCTGAAAAACAAATTAAAACTGCCCGGAATTTTTTGATCAATGTAGATATTTCCCTGAGCATGGAAACCAGAGATTGGGTTAATAAAGATGGCAGAAAAGTTACTCGCTGGGAGGCTGTTAAGGAGGTTATGAATGAGTTTATTGGCAGGCGAAAAGGAGATCGAATGGGATTGATCTTATTTGGTGCCCAGGCCTATCTTCAAACCCCTTTCACTGATGATCTGGAAGTAGTGGAAGCCCTTTTGATGGAATCTGAAGTGGGAATGGCAGGGGGAAAGACGGCAATTGGGAATTCAATAGGTAAATCCGTTGAACTTTTTGAACAAGATAGTATCCAGAAAAAAGTAATGGTATTGGTTACCGATGGGGCAGATAGCGGGAGCGAACTTCAACCTATTCAGGCTGCACGTTTGGCTGCGGCCGACAGTATCGTTATTTACACCATTGGGATAGGAACAACAGGACCACAGACCTACGAACTGGATGAATACACGCTAACGGAAATAGCCAAAGCTACCAAAGGGGAATATTTTCAAGCCTCAGACAGAATTCGATTGGAAGAAGTCTATACGAAATTGGACCAACTGGAACCGATAGAATATGAGAATAATGATTTCATACCCAAACGTCTTTTATTTTATTACCCATTGATGCTTGCGCTCATACTTGCATTGGCATATCATATCCTTGCAGGGTTTATCTCAACAGGTAAATTGCTAAAATATAAATTCAGTAAAGATGAATGATCTGTCCTTTTCAGAGTATTTATCCTTTGCATGGGAAAATCTATTTTTTATGCGGCCAGAATGGCTCTATGCATTTATTCCTATCGGCCTAATATTTATAATGTTTGTCTTCACTTATCAAAGAAGAGATCAATGGAAAAGATCATTTGCAAAACACCTCTTGCCTTTCCTAACCATAAAAGGAACCAAACGACAATTTATAGTGCCAAAAGTGCTGCTACTTATTCTTTTGTCATTAATGACATTGGCAATGGCGGGACCTAGCTGGGAAAAAATAGAGCGTCCCGGACAAAAGACAGAGGCTGCTCTTGTAATATTACTAGATCTTTCCAGATCAATGTTGGCAGAGG
>JAHEHU010000179.1 GCA_024639765.1 Eudoraea sp. | reverse complement strand
AAAATAATAACGGTGATTGGGTAACCCTGATCATTTTTGATATTTAATAGATGAAAATTAACAAATCTGACATTCATAAAATCGAAGACTTCTTGTGGGAAATTCCTAAAGCGTTCCGACCCAAAATGCGGGTGCCTGCCAGGGTTTTGGCCTCCGAACCCTTGCTTGATGCCATTATGGAAGATCGTTCCCTCGTTCAATTGGTAAATGTGGCATCCCTGCCGGGTATCAAGGGGGCTTCCCTTGTTATGCCTGATGTTCATGAAGGATATGGTTTTCCTATTGGTGGCGTAGCAGCTACTTTGTATCCAGACGGGGCCATTTCCCCCGGGGGCATTGGCTACGATATCAATTGTGGCGTACGGTTACTTACTTCAAAACAAAAAATAGAAGACATCAAAGATAAATTGGAGGCACTATCCAAGGAAATGTATTCCCAGATACCTTCCGGGATGGGAAAAGGCGGGCAAATTAAACTTTCTGCGAAAGAGATGGACGAAGTACTTCTCAAAGGAGCTGAGTGGGCAGTTGAAAAAGGATATGGAGAAAAGGAGGATTTAGATTTTATGGAAAGCCAAGGTCGGCTGCAAAATGCAGATCCGTCTATGGTATCGGATATGGCAAAAAAAAGAGGTACGGACCAATTGGGTACCATAGGTTCAGGAAACCATTTTGTTGAAGTAGATTATGTGGAGGAAATTTATGACGAGACCATTGCAGAAGCTTATTGTTTGTCAAAAGGTCAGGTGGTTGTATTGATTCACACGGGATCTCGCGGATTGGGGCATCAAGTCGCCACAGACAATATTCGCCTAATCATGTCTGCAATGCCCAACTATGGTATTGAAGTGCCCGATAGGGAATTGGCCTGTGTGCCTTTCAATTCTGAAGAAGGACAGAATTATTTCAAGGCCATGTGTGCTGCAGCCAATTATGCCTGGTGCAACAGGGAAGTAATCTCTTGGGAGGCCAGAACCGCCTGGAGGAATATTTTTGGACCTGCCATTGAACCTTTAAAACTGATGTACGATGTAGCGCACAATATTGCCAAAGTTGAGACACATTTAGTTGATGGAAATCAGGCTAAAGTTATTGTGCATCGCAAGGGAGCCACAAGGGCATTCGGCCCTGGGTCTGAAGAATTACCTGAATCCTATAGATCCGTAGGGCAACCCATTATTATCCCCGGAAGTATGGGTACTTGTTCTTACGTTCTGGCAGGAGCTACCAAAAGCATGGAACTAACTTTCGGTTCATGTTGCCACGGGGCGGGAAGAAGGTTGTCTAGGACGGCGGCAAAGAAGCAGGTAAATGCTCCGGTACTCAAAGAAAATCTCAAAGAAAAAGGCATTTTTGTAGAAGCGGGCTCCTTTAAAGGAATAGCCGAGGAAGCACCAATAGCCTATAAAGATGTGAATATGGTGGTCGAGACAGTAATCGATTCCGGGATTGCTACAAGAGTAGCCAAACTTAGACCTGTAGCAGTAATCAAAGGCTAGGTTTTTTGCCACATTGGTTTCTTCCATCAATGGAATCGCTTCTTGATCCCATACCTGTTCGATCTTTTCATAGAACAGTCCTAAGGCCTGCAAATAGAAAATAATCTGCAGAACGGATCACGATCATTTAGGCAAGCTTGCAAAAAGCATAACTTTTCTTTCTGTCTCTAAATTCTTTTTTGTTTCATTCCAATTATTAATCTGAAGGGCAATCAGGATCCCTATAACAACCAGTAAGATTTCTCCAATTGCATATCTGGTGTATTTGAAGAACTGATTATCCCCAGCCAGAGTTTTACGGATTTTTCGAAAGAAGTTGATCATTTTTAAATGGGTTGGTGTTGCTTACTAAGATAGGGAAATATTCATGCTCAGGTGCTTTGGTAATAACTACAGAAATGAACTTACAAACACGTATGCTTTATTGGGAATAAAAATTTTACTTTTGGAATAGATAGTGAATTAATTACCACCTAATTCCGGAAATTAAAAAAATCAATGAACCTTTTAATAACCAAGTTATTATCTTTTGATCCCCTTATTGGGTCTATTTCAGTGATAGCCATCTTAATAGTTGCCGTGGGGCTATTTTTAAAAAAGATCAAACAGCCTTATATCATTGGCTATATTTTGGTAGGTGCAATGCTTGGCCAATCCGGATTTGGATTTATAGAAGATGCCTCTACTATAGATCATCTTGGAGAAATGGGAATAATACTCCTGCTTTTCTTCATTGGCATGGAGATAAGTCTGCCCGAATTCATTAAACAATGGAAGGTTGCTGCTATAGGTACCACAATCCAAGTTGCTTTAAGTGTTGTCATAATACTGGTAGTGGGCTACTTTTTTGGATGGCGTATGGAACGTTCCGTTATCCTGGGATTTGTAATTGCTTTGAGTAGTTCGGCAGTCATTATAAAACTTCTTTCGGATAAAAATCTGACCAATACCAGGATTGGAAAGAACGTATTGAGCATTTTATTGATGCAAGACATCTTAATTGTACCCCTTCTGATTGCCGCAACAATGCTTGGTGGGCAAGAAGAGTCTACCGAAACAATTATGCTGAATATCACAGGGGGTATTATTATTGTAATGTCTCTTATTTACATCTACAAAAAACAAAAGATAAAACTTCCATTTTCCAAAACAATTGAAAAGGATCATGAACTTCAGGTTTTTCTGGCAATACTCTTTTGTTTTGGAGGTGCTTTGGGAGCTTCTTTTTTTGGACTATCCCCAGCCTTAGGGGCCTTTGTCGGAGGAATGATCATGCACGTCTCAAAGGCTACTCACTGGATATACAATACGCTTAACTCCTTTAGGATCTTGTTTGTAGCAATTTTTTTTATAAGTGTTGGGCTGCAATTAGATTTTGGTTTCATCGTCCAAAATATATGGCCCATTCTGGCGGTTTTAATTTGTGTATATATCACGAACCACTTGATTAATTCACTTATTTTACGCTTGTTTGCCTGCCCATGGAAAGAAGCTTTTTTAGGTGGAGCCTTGCTGGCTCAAATCGGGGAATTGAGTTTTTTGATCGCTTCAACGGCCTACGGACTTGATATTATTGAAAGTTATAGCTATAAATTTACCATTAGCCTTATTTCTTTAACCTTAATTATCAGCCCGTTTTGGATTAGTCTTTCGGAAAAACTGATCAATACTAGTGAGAGTAGAAAACTAAATCAAAGAAATCAACCCGAAAAATAGTCTGGGAAAGAGTTCTTTAAAGCAATTAAGGGACTATTTCGGGAATATCTAAATTTCTTTCACGTATTTGGATTAAAGCTTAGTCTAATGAATACTGTTTAGCTTAATATCCCCCAAAGGCCTATAAGAAACCCTAGGGCTATCAATGCCAATAATACTTCTAAGCTAATATTCAATACGGAAAGAATAGTATTTAAAATGGGGTGTTTGTTTGAATTAGATTCCATAGCAACTGTTTTTAAATTCATTATTTTTCTTAGTATTAAGTTACGATTTTGTGTGGTGACCTTTCGCCTAATTGTTGTGAAAGGGTCAAAAGTTGTGGTTTAGTCGTACTTTTTATGTATTTCAACGGTAAAAT
>JAHEHU010000178.1 GCA_024639765.1 Eudoraea sp. | reverse complement strand
CCGGATGGGGGTGTTCTAGGGTATCATTTTGACTTTTATAGATTGAATGACCCTTTGGAAGCCCTGGACCTGGGCCTGGAAGACTACTTAAACCAGGATGTATGGATCTTTGTTGAATGGCCCGAAAAAGTAGCCGACCTCCTACCTCGGAATTGCCAACATCTTACACTAAAGATCATCGACCCGATTACCCGGGAGCTCACTATAGAGTCATAGAAGAGTAAAAATCAGACTAAAATCGCACTCGGTGAACTACAATGACAATCGTCCAAATGCATAATTCTTCGGTATAATGCATTTTTTTATCGATAAAACGCATTTTATATGAAATCTATTTCTTATATTTGAAATGAAAATGAATCCAACTCTTAACTTAATGCCTTTATAACGATGAACACTAAAAAAATATTTTTCGGCCTATCTACGGTACTTATTCTAATGGCAGCCGCCTGTACGCCTAATACCGCAGAGGATGATCAGCTTTATGAGCAAGGTATAGACAAGAAAGATATAGTTATCAAATAGATATATCTAAATTCTATTCAATAAAATTTAATTTTAAGGGCAACCAATAAATTGCCCTTTTTTCCGTTACAATCGTGTATAATACTACTCACGTATAATGGAATCTAACTTGCAAAATTCAAAAAAGACAAAACATAGATTTGTAATTGAATCAATAGGTCTAATCCTGATCGCCCTTTCTCCTTTCATTTTTAAATTACATGAGTTTCTTCCAAAGGATCCTGATAAGACTATTGAATTTCTGGGGTTAACAATTGAAAAAAACGGCTTCAACAATTTACGGGCCTATGCTTGGTTTTTTCTTAACAAACTAATCCCTCTTTATTTATTAATAATCTGGTTCTTTACTTGCAAACACTGGTGGTATCATATTATTTTAATTCCTTTGTGTATGTATGCCTTTCAAATTTTTGAGGTAATTTACGATGAGGACGATGTTATTGATACGGAAAATTTATTATGGTTGTTACCTATCTGTATGGTTATTATTCCGTTTGTTTATTTTGTCAGGGTTAAACTCTATGATAAATATGTCCATGGTATAGATCTGGAACTCATGGACGCCGAATTGCAGTTGTACCGGGAAAGAGAAAAAAACAGCACCTCCAATATCCACTCCTCTAGTAAAATCCCGCAGGAGGACCAAATGGATCTTTCTGAGGATGTTTCCAACAAAACCTTATCTAACCTCTTTAGACAGTTTCAGCACTCTTTAAAGAACCTGTTTAATTTTATGCTTTAATTTTCTATTACAATACTTTTTGTACAGGTAGCACATTCTAAACATCAACTTATTCTGCATAAAAATAGTGAACGGTCGTCTTGGATCCCTTCAATCTTTATTCTTCTACCTTCTCTAAATTTATTGTAATTTTGAATTACGGTCAGAAGTTACTATATACTAGCCCACTATGAACCAACCTTCCTCTCCTTTTAGCAAACAGGAACTACTGCCACAGGAGGAAACATTGGAATTACTAAAACAAAAAGGAGAATTATTCATTGGGATCCCCAAGGAAAATCAATTTCAGGAAAAACGTATTTGTTTAACACCAGATGCCGTCAACGCACTAACAGCCAACGGCCATAGGGTACTTATTGAGTCGGGAGCCGGGGATGGAGCAAATTTTTCAGACATAGATTATACCAATGCAGGAGCCACTATCTCACGAGATACCAAAAAGGTTTTCTCCTGCCCGCTCCTTTTAAAGGTAGAACCCCCTACCCTTTCGGAAATACAGTATATTAATCCGCAAACCACCATTATATCAGCCTTACAAATTAAGACCCAATCCAAGGAATACTTTGAAGAACTGGCCAAGAAAAGGATCACTGCCATTGCCTTCGAATTTATTCGTGATGAGGATGGGAACTATCCGGCCGTGCGCTCTTTAAGTGAGATCGCAGGGATCTCTAGTGTTCTCATCGCCGCAGAGATCATGGCGGCCACTAATGTTGGCAACGGTCTTATGTTTGGAAACATAACCGGTGTACCACCCATAGAAGTGGTCATCCTTGGTGCAGGCACCGTAGGGGAATTTGCGGCCAGATCGGCCATTGGCCTTGGTGCCAATGTTAAGATCTTTGACAATTCCATCACCAAACTGCGCACTATACAGACCAACTTAAATCAAATAGTATATACCTCTACCCTGCAGCCTAAGAATCTGCTGAAATCATTAAAACGTTGCGATGTGGCCATTGGTGCTATGAGAGGCAGGGACCGTTCCCCGGTGATCGTTTCACAAACAATGGTAGAGCATATGAAAAAAGGCTCGGTCATTATAGATGTGAGCATAGACATGGGTGGCTGTTTTGAAACCAGTGAATTAACCACTCATGATAAACCTGTCATAAACAAATATGGCGTTTTTCATTATGGTGTTCCCAATATACCGGCTCGTTACCCCAGAACTTCTTCTGTCTCCATCAGCAATATTTTTACACCCTATCTCATAAAGATCGGAGAGGATGGCGGACTCGAAAATTCCTTACGCTTCGACAAAGGTTTGAGAAATGGACTCTATCTCTATCATGGAATTTTGACCAACAAGACGGTTGGTGAATGGTTCGACCTGAAGTACAGCGACATCAATTTTCTAATTTTTTAGTATGGCCTTTCTAAAACGCCTGGGATACTATTTGGTAGGGCTCTCTATTGGCATTGTCATTCTTACCTTTTTATTAAAAAAGAAAACCTCTGAGACCGGAACTTCGTTCTGCTATTTTCCCAATTGTCGTGTTTTAAAAGAATTGCGGTCTAAACCCATTTCCTATTCGGATAGTATTGCAGATCTCCTTGAAGAGGGTATTATTGACAGTACAGATATCGGATCATTCTTGCAGCAGGGCTCTGTAGTTTTTAGTAAAAGTGATACCCGCTCCAGTCCATGTACCACCTATGTTATTGAGCATGTCTTAAAAGGAAAGGACGCCAGTATTAAAACTATTAACTGCGACTCTGGGGTACAGATAAGTCAGATTTCCTATTCAGAAAACTAAGAACCAAGTTCCTATATTTTCCTTCTCTTACGCTCTTTTTTCAATAACTCCAGCTCTCTGCTGGTCTGCCCGGCAACAGAGGTATTTTCCTCTGCTCTCCGGATCAGGTAGGGCATTACATCCCGTACAGGACCAAAAGGCAGATACTTTGCTACATTATACCCTGCTGCCGCCAAATTAAAAGAGATATGATCGCTCATTCCAAACAATTGCCCAAACCACACCCTGTTGTCATTAGGAACAATTTGATGCTTTTCCATTAGTTGCATGAGTAAGAAGGAACTGGCTTCATTGTGAGTTCCGGCGAAGAGTGACATGGTATCCAAATGTTCTAACACATAGGTGATCGTTTTATTGAAATTTTCGTCTGTTTCCTGCTTGGTGGCACATATAGGCGTTTGATACCCCTTTTCCGCTGCCCGTTCATTCTCTTTTTCCATATAAGCCCCTCGTACGGCCTTGATCCCAATTTTGAACCCTTCTTTATCTGCCTTTTCCTGAAGTTTTTTCAAATACGCTAATCTGTCCCATCGATACAATTGAATGGTATTAAAAACGATCGCCT
>JAHEHU010000002.1 GCA_024639765.1 Eudoraea sp. | reverse complement strand
TATTTTCAATACCGTTAAAAGAACGCGATGCACTTCTTAATCTAATTGACCATCTGCATAGGCCGTGGATTGCCATTCAGTGATCCCTTTCAGATCTTCTACCCAATTCCAGGAAGTATACATCACAATTGTACTTTCGCTCAGGTTTTCCATTGCTCCCACACTATCAAAGTGCCAAATGATATGTTCTGATTCCGGAAATGCATTAGCGCTCAGGGAATCATCAAACAATCTATTGATGATGTTATGAACATCCATGCCGTCATTTAATACTCTGGTTAAAAAGGCTGGCGTTGGTTCCGCAACATTTTGCCTGGAGTCTTGTGTTAAAGAAGTGATGGTAAGCGTTAGCTTGACAATATCCGGTTCTCTGAAGTTCTTTGGAAAAGCCCAGTAGAGCATACAAGACACATGAAATAGCTCTTCATGTAAACTAAGATCTGCGTATTCTTCCCATATCCTATCTTCCTGCAATTCTATTGCCATATTTTGTTGTTGACCTTTCTTGAGTTTGTCCCCCAGTCTGCATTCCAATACTTTTACAGCCGCTTCCTCTACTTCAAAATCTGTCAGTGCCAGACAAGCCATATCCTTTAATTCATCAACGGGTATTTCATCCACATCATCATACTCAACATGTTGAAGAAGTTTTCGGAATTCTTCCTCCGTCCACACATGAGGGATCTCATGAACTTCCTTCAGTTCAGTTAATTTAACGCTATATCTAAATTTGGCCATTATCTATTAATTTTGAAGGGTATTTCCAATGCTTATTACAGCAAAAAAATTCGTATCTAAACCTTTCAAAGTTACTAAGAAATCATTTTCCAGCACCCCTCAATTTGTTATATAAAATAGACTATTTTGTGATAATTTACTGCCCTGTGTAACAATGTAATGGCGATATTGATTATATTTCATTTAACAAGCCGATCAGATACATAACCAATGGAAACTAAATCAACCAGTCAAAAGAAATTTGGCACTTTTGGAGGCGTATTTACACCAACCTTGCTCACCATTTTAGGAGTGATCATGTACCTGCGCCTGGGTTGGGTAGTAGGAAATGCAGGTCTTTTAGGAACCTGGTTGATCATTATCATCTCATTTGCCATCACCTTATGTACGGCGCTTTCCATGTCTGCTATCACGACCAACATAAGGATTGGTGCCGGTGGAGCCTATGCCATTGTATCCCAGGCATTAGGATTGGAAGTAGGCGGCAGCCTGGGCATTCCTCGTTATGTCTCGCAAGGTTTGGCTGTTACTATGTATATCTTTGGTTTCCGGGAAGGTTGGTTGGGTATTTTTCCTGATCACAATCCATTTTTGGTAGATGTGCTCGTTTTTACCTTGCTATTCGGAATTGCCTATGTTAGCGCCAATCTTGCTATAAAGACCCAGTTTATCATTATTGGGATCATAATGCTTTCATTTATCTCCATCATTTTAGCAGCGTATGAGGGGTCCATGTTCAACACAAATACCGAGGCCCTGCGTTTTGGTTCCTTCCAGGGATCGATAGAGAATAATTTCAGCGGAAGTAACTTCTGGATCGTTTTTGCCGTTTTCTTTCCTGCAGCAACGGGAATTATGGCCGGGGCCAATATGTCTGGAGAATTAAAGGACCCTAAGAGGAGTATTCCTCTGGGTACCTTATGGGCCATAGGAGTAAGTTTTGTTATTTATATGGTATTGGCTTACTGGCTTGCACGAAGTGCTACGGAGACAGAACTACTTACAGACTATTACATAATTGTGGAGAAAGCCTATTTTGGTCCTTTGATCATAGCGGGCATCCTGGGAGCCACTTTTTCATCTGCCCTTGCCTCTATAGTAGGTTCTTCCCGGATCTTATTTGCCATGGGCGAACATAAAGTACTGCCCTACTCTACTTTTTTGTCAGGGCAAAGTGCAAATGGCCAACCCCGAAATGCTATGATCGTAACAGGTATCCTGATTTTTATGACTATGCTTTTGAGAAATATCAATGCCGTAGCACCATTGGTAACACTATTCTTTCTGATCACATATGCCATGATCAATATAGTGGTCATCATAGAGCAGAACCTGGGTCTTATTAGTTACCGTCCTTTATTTAAAATTCACAGGTGGGTACCATGGGTAGGTTTAATTTCCTCGGTCTTTGCCATGTTTATCATAAACCCTACGGTGAGTTTGCTTTCTGTGATGATCGTTTTTGTGGTATATTTTTACCTATCCAGACAGAATTTAGAGACCCCTTTTGAAGATGTACGCTCCGGATTATTTGTCTCTTTTGCAGAATGGGCGGCCAAACATACATGGGGGATGAAGAAGATGCAACAACGTGCCTGGAAACCTAATTTAATGGTTCCTGTACGCGATATTAATGGGGTAAAAGGTATTTTCCCCTTCCTCAGGAATATTGCAAAGCCCAAGGGATCTATTAAGTTACTTGGGATAGAGCCCTTTTCCGAAAAAAGTAAGCTGGCACAACAATTGGCAAACATATCAGAATCTTTCAGGACCAAAGGGGTTTTCTCCTCCTGGACGGTTATCCATACGGAGGAATTCACCAAGGGTATCAATTATGGTAGTCAGGCTCTGCAAGGCGCTTTTTTTAAGCCGAATATTGTGTTTCTTAATTTACAGGAGCATGATGATTATGAGGCAGAGCTGCGCCCTATCATAAAGGAATCTATACGCTTAGAAATTGGTGTTTTGCTTTATGTTGCACATCAAACCGCATTGCTGGGAGAACGGAACGTCATCAATGTGTGGATCAGTGACAGGCAGTCTAACTGGAGTATTGGCTGGGATATTGGAAACCTGGATCTTTCCTTGCTTATAGCCTATAAACTAAAACTTAATTGGAAAGCGAAGATCAGATTAATAACGGTTATAAACGATCCGGATGAAGAGGACAATGCCAAAGAATTCCTGCGCTCACTGATCAATTTAGCGCGTTTACCAGAGACAATTACAGAAGTGTATGTGAACACATTTAAGGAAGTGGTTGAAAATGCGCCCCCTGCAGATCTGAATGTTTTTGGTATGGAGGAAAATTTAAGCTTCCACTTTGTAAAAGAAATGGTCTTTAAAACCAATAGTTCCTGTCTCTTTGTCAAAGACTCTGGTCATGAAAGCATACTCGCCTAGATTATGGTCCTAGGAGGCATTACGTTTAAACACCTGCCCAAGACCAATACAAACTGATTTAAAAATCCTCTCAATCCGGACGTATATTTTGATTCACCTTAAATAGATTAGTTGGGTCATAGGCTTTTTTAATCTTCTTCAGCCTTGCATAGTTTTCCTTATAACTGGCTATAACACGTTCTTGTCCTTCATCGTTCATCATGAAATTAGAATACGCTCCTCCGGCAGAATATGGATGTAGTGCTTCCCAATAATCCTTGCACCAGCGTGTGATCTTATCGGCATTTTTGGGGTCCGGATCAACTCCTACGATCACCCCGGAATATTTAGCGTCCCTGTAGGCCCAGGCAGTCTCATCATTTCCAACTCTGGCTGCAGCCCCTGTAATAGGGTATAGATGCATTTGAGACAAAGGAGTTGGAATTTTAGATCCGAATTTCAAATGCTCTGCACTGATTTCTGTATTCAGGTCATTAAAAAAGTCTCCTCTCCAATACCATTGATGTCCCGGCGGTAATAAACCATCGAACATTGTCTGAACAGCAGGATAAGGCATTTCTCCAATGTGCGGAAAGATTGGTTCCATAGCTAATATGGGTTTGAAAAGCTCTTGTGCTTTAGACATATCACCAACGTAGCACCATACAATACCGCAGAATTGTTTTAAATGTAAGTGCTCCGGAAATGGTGGACCGGGAATGATCATTGTGGCAAAAAATCCATTCAGTTCCTCAGGAGCCGACTGTATGAAGGTATTGTACCAGGCCATAATTTCCTGTGTCTTTTCAACAGGCCATAAGGTGGGTCCTCCAAAAACTGTTTTAACCGGATGAGCCTGAAATTTAAAAGAAGTAACAACCCCAAAGTTTCCACCGCCTCCCCTAATGGCCCAGTAAAGGTCAGTATTCTGGGATGCATTTACCGTTACAAATGAACCATCGGCTAAAACCATATCAGCTTCAAGCAAATTATCTATTGTTAACCCATACTTACGTGATAGATGGCCTACCCCACCTCCAAGCGTAAGTCCTCCAACACCGGTGGAAGATATGATGCCGGCTGGTACGGCCAAACCAAAAGGATGCGTGGCATGATCTACTTCGCCCCATAGGTTTCCGCCACCCACACGCACTGTATTATTTGAGGTATCTACCCTGATGTATTTAATTAATGACAGGTCTAGCACCACACCATCGTCACAAATACCAAGTCCTCCCCCATTATGCCCTCCTCCTCGGATAGCCAGTAAGATATTATTTTCGCGGGCAAAATTTACTGTTGCCATAACATCTGCAACATCTGCACACATCACAAACATCCCGGGATGTTTGTCGATCATTCCATTATACACCTTCCTGGTCTCATTGTAGTTGCTGTCTGTTGGCATAACTAGATTTCCCCTTAGGTGTGAAGCGAATTCGGTAATAGTTTCTTTGTTCAGTTCTTTTACTGTTCTCATATTTCAAAATGGTTTTTTGGTTATTTTGTTTTGGTATTACCCAAATCTAGGGAAACCAATACGGTATAATGAGCACTTTTAATTCAAAGACTCATAATTTTAGGTCATTTGCGAAATTGAGTTATTTTAACCTAAAAAAGTTGGATGTATTTAGAAGGAAGAATTCCAAAAGTGTCATAAAAACACTTTGTAAAATAAGCCGGACTATTAAATCCGGTCTCGAAGGCGATCTCAGAAATATTGCCTTGTTGTCTGTGCAATAGGTCGAGGGCTTTATTTAATCTGAACTCTCTCATAAAGGCGTTAGGAGCCTTTCCGGTTAGTTTTTTGATCTTTCTATACGTCTGAGAAGTGCTATGTCCTAGTGCTTTACACAGATTGCTTAGCTTAAAATTAGGTCCTTTCCAATTGGCTTCGGCAAAAGCGACCAAATTTGACAAGAATTGTTCTTCCTTTGGTTTTAGAGTGCGGATGTGGTCTTTGTCTATGATCGCATTCCTGTTTTCATTTTCGTAAAGGTCTTTGATAGCGGAGGAAATGACCAACTGTTCTTTTACAATCTCACACATCTGTGTAGCTAAAACCACGGATTCATAGAATATCCCTTCCTTATCCGTCACAGGCATGCCTGCGCATATGCCAATATTCAGGCCCTGGTGTTCATTCTCCAATTTGGGATAGCTGTATTTGAAATTTTCCTGGATCTTTAAGGCGCAGAGAATGGCGTTGGTAACAGACTTAAAGGAAACCAGATATGACTTATCATTCTCACGAACAACGGCCCCCTGAAAATGTTTCAGGGAATTTGCTACATTCCGGTGAAATTTTTGGGTGAAAATGCTCAACTGATGGTCCTCAGTCCTATAAAGTTGATCTGCCGTCTCAAGAACCATGATCACCCTGAAAGCAGGGTCATCTATTATATTTAAAACGGTATCCTCAGCCTTTTCCGGATCCTCTATTCTACCCAGAAAAGATTCTACTAAATGCTCGTCTACTTCAATGATATGGTGAGGAAAAGTGCCATGAGCATGGTTATGCATATTCTGGATGGCTTCTTTATTGGGGGCCTCTATGAGGCAAAAGGCGGTTCCCCGTTCACTATCACACCAATAGGTCATTCCCTTGCATCCATACAAATGCTGTACTTTTAAGTCTTCCTGATGCATTTGAGCAACATGCTCCGGCTTAATCTCATCCGGGATATCATGTCGATCCATATAAAGTGGCATGCTGTTGAAATTTTCAATAAGATAAGGAATTCTAGGTACTTACCCCGGGAGCGGGCTTTATAAAATATGGTAAGTTATTAACCCTCTATCGACTTGCTTTTTAGTAATGCAGATATTCCTGCTCTGGTGTACCCATTCACAAAATACATCTTCACAGCACCACGATTCTTCACTACTTTTTCACCCCTGTATTCACACTCAAAAGTATCTTTTATAAGTAAATACGTCTGTTCTCCTATATTGATCTTTCCAGATTCGGAAGTCACCTCCATTCTGGAAGCAATATTAACGGTGTCTCCCCAAATATCATAGGAGAATTTCTTGCTCCCCACTACCCCGGCTACCACCGGACCTGTATTAATACCAATCCTGATGTCAAAAGACAACAGGCTGTTTTCAATGGCCTTCGCTTTTTCAACAAAATCGAGTATTTCAAAAGCGGCAGATACCATCTTCTCCGCATGATTCTCTATTGGATAAGGCAAGCCACCAACACACATATACGAATCTCCTATGGTCTTGATCTTCTCAAGCCCGTATTTTTCTATAATATCATCAAAAGCAGAAAAATAATACCCAAGGCTGTATACCAGTATTTCGGGATCTACTTGTTCTGCCTGGGAAGTAAATGCCTTGAAATCTGTAAACATAACCGTGGCGGAATCTACCTTACTGGCCTTAACTTCTCCCGATTCTTTTAACTCATTGGCTGTTATTTCAGGTAAAATATTCAGCAAAAGTGTTTCTGATCGATCTCTTTCTCGTTCAATGATGGCCTTTGTTCTTTTAATATAAATATTGCGCCTAAATAGTCCTATGGCCAAAAGAATTATCAGGAAAAGAGCAATACCCACTGCTATGGTTATGATCTTCTGTGTTCTTCTTTGCTGATCTAACAGTTCATTTTCCCGTTGCTTCTGAGCAAGCTCATTATTGGCCATTTGTTGTACGGCCGTTATATTCTGTACACTATCTCTAAAGGCAATATAATTACGGTAGTATTTCAATGCAGCAGAAGCATAGCCCGTACGTTCATATAATTCTGAAAGTTTTAAATATGCTCCGCTAATTTCTGCTTTCAAACCATATTGCCTGGCTAGATTCAAAGAGCGCAGAGAGTAACTAAATGCTGCATCCCAATCATTTCTATTGGCATAGATATCGGTCATATACCGCAGGTAGATCGTAATGGGCCTGTAGTCTCCTAATTCTTCCAGTATAGCGATCGCTTCACTTATATTTGTTTCTGCCTGCTCATCCTGGCCTTTTTGTGCTAAAGCCAGGCCTATATTGCCCCTATTGTAGGCATAGTAGATCCTTTTATCTGTTATTTCTCTGAATATTTTACCAGACTGACTGAATAAGAGTAAGGCAGAGTCTGGTTGCCCCCATTCCAAATAGGCATCCCCAAGATTTTCCATAGTGATGGCATAAGACAACGTATCAATGTCTTTAAGAATAGAAATGGCATTAGAATAATACTGAATTACATTCTGCCTATTCCCCATCCCTGCATAGACTCCGGCGATAGCTGTATATATACGGCCTAAATCATTTTTATCCCCATTTGAATTGGCGATATCCACTCCCTTAAAATAACTTTCCAGGGCCTTACTTAGATCTCCTTTGGTTTCAAGGGCATTACCGCGTTGTAGATGTACAGTGTAGAAATACTTACTAGAATCAGCAGCGATTGCCTTTTCAAGCAATAAATCACAGTAAAATAAAGATTGATCCGGATCCGGAACATTGGATGCAATATCCGCAAGAAGATTCAATAACTCTTCTGGTGCATAGTCTCCGGATTCGTAGTATTCGATGAGACTATCGGACAGTATTTGATTTTGTGCAACACAAGAAGGCAATATTAAGAATAACATGCCCAGGGCGCAGAAAACTTTGATAAACCTATGAAGTATATGAAATGGAATTAGCTTCATGTTGAACCATTAAAGTGGTTGGCACAGATTAATCGCCTATCTGGATCTTTGGAGAAATAGAATACATTTTAGAATCGGTACCGATCGTGAATTGTATCTGATACACATACATTTCATTCCCTCCTCGTATAACCGTTGCCTGCGTTGTGTTTTTTCCCTGGATGAGATCCGAACTAAAGATCCTTGGGCCACTGATATACTTAATTTGATTGATTGCGACAGAAACATCCGGCTCAGATGAGGAGACGGCATTCCATTTTATCTGATCCCCCACCCGGGCAAATATCGTAAACGCATCCTGTGCATTGGCATTTAAAACAGTGGTGTTATCTCCTGCCTTCATAGTATATGTTTTTTCTGGAACTTTGTTCTTAGTATCTACCAAAAGAGTGATCTGATGAACATCCTGAGCAAATGATTTACTGGATAAAAGGACCAGGGTAAAAACAACAAATACCTTAAATAGGTGCGTGCGCATTATTTAAAAAATTAATTACGATAACAGATAAAATTTTGGATCAAGTATTTGTAAAAACCTAAAGCACTCCGTCTCAATAGATCATTTTACCCTGATTCTGGGATCGAGTGTATATCTACCAAATCCTTGAACCTTAAATTCAATAAAATATTCATAGTCGAAGCCGGGCGCTGTTTTTCGTTTAATTTTGGCATTAACCTTCTCCTTCCCATTGTTTGTTCTTCCGGGAACGTCTCTGCTATCAAAAATATTTACCCCCTTGAGGAATCCTATCTTTTTTATTTTAACCTCTTCACCGGTCTGGGTTACTCCCTCCCACTCCATATCAGTACCATCCATTACTTCAATCGCAAACATTTTAGGATTACTGTCTCCAGAAATCACAACAGATCCTGGGTTAGCAGTTAGGGTACATCCCCCAGGAGCATTCCTGTCAGTACCCAATTGAGAGGTATCCACGGTCAGCGTCACTACAACGGGATCCGTTGATTGTCCCATACTTGTTAGCGAAGAAAGAGACAACAAAATAACAAATGTGCTCTTCAAAAGGTTTACTATTTTCATTTCAATTTTATTTGGTTGATTCGTTATTATATCTAAGAAATATTTTATACCCATAATTACGCCACAAGATAGATATTAAAATTTAAATCTGAATCCATAAAAAAATTAAGGTTACATTTTGTAAAGACCTTAATTCTATTCACTTTCAGATCTGGCAACACCAGACATTTGTCTATTAGATTCTTGTTTCTCGCTCTAATTAAATAGTTTTATTCATATCATCAATTTCATCTTATGAATACCTTTCAGAAAGTCTTTGCTGCGGTCTTTTTTTTCTTCTTTTGTTTTAGTGTTCATGCGCAGCTGGTGAATATAGAATCTCAGCGTATGCAGGCAGACTCTGTACGCTTTGTATTAAAAAGTGATCTACTTTTTGATTATGCTAACAATAACGGGGACTATCTTTCACAATTTACAGGAAATATTTCCACGCAAATAAAATCGAAAGATCTGAAACGGATCTATATGTTCATCGGCAGCTATAATACTGAGCGCAGTAAGGACCAGGACTTCCAAAACTCTCATTTCTTACACCTCAGATTCAATCAAAAAATAACATCTGTATTGCGATTTGAAGCCTTTATGCAAGATCAGTACAATGCTTTGCTAAGTATCAACAAAAGAAGACTCGCAGGAGCAGGTCTTCGGGTTAAATTTATTTCTACTCCTAACGTAAAGGCCTATTTTGGGAATGCCTATATGTATGAAATTGAAAAAATAGACGATAGCCAGACAAAATTCTACAACAACAGAAATAGCAGTTATATGTCTTTCACCATTCATTTTCCCAAATCGAAAGTTAATATAACGGAGACCTTCTATTTTCAACCTACATACAATGACATTGATAATCATCGAATTTTTCAGCAATTGCAGGCACAATTTCCGATTAATAGTTTACTGAGTTTTACAACTCAATTTACCTACTTCTACAACAATTTCGTTCCTGATTCTACTCGGGATTTTTCTACAGATATAAGCCTGGGGTTAAGCATTACCATTTAAGGGAAACCCTAGGATGGTGTGGAGTCAACATTTTTTATAAAATGTTAATGGCCTCAATAAAATAACGGGGAGTATTAGATCTGCTTTACACGAACCGCATTCATGCCTTTCATACCCTTTTCCAATTCAAAAGAAACTGAATCGTTTTCTGCGATCTCATCGATGAGTCCGCTCACATGGGTGAAGTATTTTTCATTATTTTCAGAATCTATAATAAAGCCAAAACCTTTGGAGGTGTCAAAGAAAGATACCTTTCCTTTTCTGACAGGATCAAACGGCTCTCTGTCTCCCTCTTCTTTCTTGGGTATTCCAAGTACAATGTCCTCAGCGTCAACTTTGATTTTATCGGCAGGATCTGGCGGAGTATCTACCAAATTTCCCATATGGTCAACATAAGCAAAGGGTATTCCCTGAGGATTCTCACTAGAAGCTAGCTTCCTGGCTTCTTTTTTCTTGCGTTTCTCCTCCTGTTTCTTAAGACGTTTCTTCTCTCTCTCTCCTTTACTATATGTTTGTTGCGATCTTGCCATTCCCCTGTTTTATGGGGATAAAGGTACTACCTATCTCCTCAATTCACAAGAAAATGGGCTTCTTTCCAGAGTTGAAACAAAAAAGAGCGTTATAAACGCTCTTTTATTGGGTTGGTTATTTTGGCTTTACTAGTATTGAATTCTAATACTGTTGAATTTTTCTGATAAATCAAAGAACTCCTTTTTTATGGAACTAATGAGTAAAAAAGGGACGAATGCATTCTTTTTATGTCCGAATGCAACTAATTATTTATCAGAAGGCGTATTGAATGATTTTTTATGAAGAACCTAATGAATATAGCTGCCGGCGTTAATATCGATCGTTGTTCCCGTGGCATGATCCATAGCTCCTGTACACATGAAACCAGCCAAAGGAGCAATGTCTGAAACTTCGGTAAGGGTATTTAACGCAATTTCATCTAACACCCTAGCCTCACCATACTCCTCTATGAATTGCTCAGCCATAGCCGTCCTGGTAAAGCCCGGGGCTATTACGAATGCTTTTATATTATATTTCCCAAAAGACCGGGCCACGCTGCGTGCCAACGAAGTAAGTCCGCCCTTAGATGCTGCATAACCAAGATATTCTTCAGTCTCTCCCCTGAAAGCTGCCCTGCTGCCTATGTAAATAATCCTGCCTTTATCATTAGCCATAAAATGGTCTAAAGAGACCTTAGTCAGCAATCCGACTGCATCCAAGTTTACGGCAAGTGTTTGTTTCCACACTCTGTACCAATCTGTTATTCCCGCGTCAATTGGATGTGGGATAAAAACTCCTGCATTTAAAATTAGTGTGTCTATCGTACCCAGGTACTCTAACGCTTTATCAAAAAGCTGAAGTACTTCTTCACTATTAGACAGGTCTGCTCTGATAGCAATTGCCTTTTCACTTCCATAATTATGAACCAAGGAATCTGCCTGTGTTTTCCCGGAATGGTAATGCACACCCACCTTTGCACCATGCTCTAACAAAAAATCTGCTATAGCAAACCCTATTCCTTTAGAAGCACCTGTAACAAGTATATTCTGTCCTTTAAGATCCATATAGCAAGTGTTATTATGACCTTAAAAGTAACTAAAAAAGAGCAGAATTATCTGCTCTTTCTTTCCTATAGATTAGGGTAGTGTTATGGTGTTAAAGCAGTTCGAAATCTAATCTGGTTTTATTTCCGGCAGTAATGACAACACCTTCTGCTGTTATGGCTTCAAAATCTACAAGCTCAGCTTTTATATCATACATACCTTCTTCCAGACCCATGATCATATATCCACCGCTTGCATCCGTACTGGAGGTCGTAATAATTTCACCATCCTGAGACACTGTGATCTCAACGCCTGAAGCTTCACCTTCTTCTGTACTTGCCATACCATATAACGTTCCTGTGGTGGTCAAATTACTAACTTTAATAACGGGCTTGAAATTAAAGCCATTGAATGAATCCATTTTCCTAATATTTCCCCTCGGAATAAAAGATCTGCTTACATCAAAGTCGAATAACAGATCTGCAGATAGCCCACCAGTTATTACTAAATCTGGTTTGATAAATACTTTAATGCCAGATTGTTCCCCACTTGGCACCTTTAGATCATACTTGGATGATTGTTCATCATTCAATACAACATTAATACCTTTTACATACACACGAAATAGATCGTATGAACCTGCAGGAATTTCTGTATCCAAGAGCATTTCTGATACCCCATTGGTAAGTTCTAAAAGATTTACGTCTATCTCTTCTTCCATCAAAACAACATAGTTGTCATCATTAGTATCGTCCATGTCATTATCATCCTCCATCCCTGAATCTTCACCATCCATGTCCGAGTCCTCTCCTTTCTGCCTGGCCTCAATCTTAAAGATAGTGACATTGGCCTCTGCAACCATGTCATGTGGAAATGGCGCATCCGTAAGTTGAATTTGTATAGTGCCAAATTCGGACGCCGGTTCGTTATTATCAGCGCAACCTGTCACTAAAAGCACAAACAGCCCAATAAGTATACTTAAATAATTCGTTTTCATAGTAGCTTTTCTTTTGTATTAAAATTCATCATTAGAGGACTAAAGTACTTCATGATGAACATCTTAGCAGTACTTTTTGAATTTTTTCGATGTACTGCACATAAGGAAATCTAAGGTGAAGAAGGATCACGATTCTTGATTTTTAAAAAAAATCATAAAAAAAAGGATGAGTTTTACACTCATCCTTAGTTCGTTATATTACCCATTTACTTCAGGGACGCATTGAGTACTATGTTGGTTTTCAATAACTTGGAAATTGGACAGATCTCCTTGGCTTCGGTGGCGATCTCCTTAAACTTGGCAAGAGATATTCCGGGAACGGAGCCTTCCAGATCCAGGGTTACCGTGGTGATGTTCCCATCCTCAAACAACACACTGGCATTTGCGATTAGATCATCTGGTGTAAACCCTTCTTTTCCCAGGAGAAAACTAAGCTGCATTGCAAAGCAGCCGGCGTGGGCAGCCCCTACCAGTTCTTCGGGGTTGGTCCCTACCCCATCTTCAAATCTGGTATTAAAAGAATATTGTGTATTTTCTAATACCTTGCTTTCCGTGGTAAGCTTACCATGACCGTCTTTTCCACTACCCTGCCAATGTGCTGTTGCTTTTCTCGTAAATTTCATTTTATTTTAATTTTTATAATTGATTTATAGATGTTTATGAATTATTATTTAAATGTTTCATTTAATAATATTTTGAGCTCCTCCCATGAGGCGTTATCAGCTTTTTCCTGATAGGCCAAGGGGAGATTGAATTTTTGTCCAAGAGAATCTGCATCTTTACTTGTAAAAGCATGCTGAGCCCCTTCATAGGCTATGTATGAATAATCTGCTCCTATACTATCCATGGCTTCTTTAAATGCAACAATCGATTCTGGTGACACAAATGGATCTGCCGCCCCATTACAAACCAGCACTTTCGCTTTAAGATCCTCATTAGGCATAATCGGTAATTGCACCCCACTATGAAAAGCAGCAACGGCATCCAGATCTTCGCCGGCATTGGCCATGGTTAACACCACACTACCTCCAAAGCAGTAACCTATGGCTGCTATTTCGGTTGAATCTACTGAGGCTTGTGATTTCAAAAGTGCCAGGGCAGCCTGGAACCTCGCCTTAGCTTCGTCAATATTCTGCATAACCATTCCAGAAAATTTTCCTGCATCGTCCGGATGGTTCGCCTGCTTTCCGTCACCATACATATCTATCGCCAGTGCTGTGTATCCGAGTTCGGCGAGCATACGAGCTCGTTCACGGGTGTAATCGTTATGTCCCCACCATTCGTGTACTACCAGAATTCCCGGTTGCTTCTCTTTGATTGAACCATCGTATACCAAATACCCCTTCATAGTGGTAGAATCTGTAGTATAGGTCACTTCCGCATCAACCAGAGAACTTTCTTGTACTTCAGAAGTTTCAGTTGTTTGTTCCTTTTTATCCTGCTTACAAGCCACCATTATAAGGGCGCAACTAAATACTGCAGTCCAAACGATTCTTTTCATTTTAGTCTTTTAAATTGATTTATGCTAATTTACGAATTACTCCCCGATTGTGCAGACGTCCGTTCCGCTGTTTTTTTCTCATAATCCAAATATCCTTTTACTCCGGGAGTGTAGAAAGTGCTTTCATCCCAATCAGTTAATGGCACACCTTGTTGAAAACGTTCTACCAGATCCGGATTAGAAATATATGGCTTGCCAAAAGCAACCAGATCTGCCAGACCTTCATTGAGAACTTTGTTCCCCGTTTCCTGATCGAATCCATTATTGATCATCAGAATTCCCTTATACAAAGGTCTGTAATGTTTTGCAATTTCAGTAACGGCATACGGAATGTCTGAAACATCTGTAAAGGGCTCTGATAGATGCAGATATGCAAGATCATAGTCATTTAACTTCTGAACAATATAATCAAAGGTTGGGATGGTCTCTTCATCCATAGTCATGCCAAATGATCCGTGAAGTGATGGATTTAAGCGTACTCCAACTTTGTTTAGAGGAATCTCCTTTTGAACGGCAGCCAACACATCGAATAAGAATCGAGCTCTATTTTCAATGGTGCCCCCATATTCGTCAGTTCGTTGGTTACTTGTTCTGTTGAAAAATTGGTGAAAGAGGTATCCATTAGAGGCATGTATCTCTACACCATCAAACCCTGCTTCTATAGCATTGCTGGCAGCCTTTGCAAAATCTGAAATGGTTTCTTTAATGTCTTGCAAGGTCATTTCCCTGGGCTCCACTGTCTCCTTGAATCCTTCAGGTGTATAGGATTGTACCTTTGGATTAATTGCAGAAGGCGCTAATGGTAATTGACCCTCATGAAAATCTGGATGGGAAATCCTGCCAACATGCCATAATTGAAGAAAAATACGCCCTCCGTTATTGTGCACTTTTTTCGTGACTTCTTTCCATCCTTCCAATTGTGTAGTAGAATGTATACCCGGGGTGTTGATGTAACCTACTGCATTTTTGGATACTTGCGATCCCTCTGAGATTATAAGTCCTGCAGATGACCTTTGCGCATAGTATGATCCCTGCAAGTCTGATGTAGGTCTATTTTCTTCGTTCGCTGCCCTGCTTCTTGTCATGGGGGCCATTACTACTCTGTTTGGCAATCTAAAAGTACCTAACTGAATTGGTTTTAATAAATGTTGTTCTTTGTTCATAAATGCTGTTTTATAGTTTTTTAAGTGTCTTATTCAATCTCTCCATAATAAAATAATAAAAGAGAATTATCAGTAATCCAAAAGCAATTTTAGTACATGTTTAACTTTTTAAGTAAATATTTAAACAATATTTAATACTTCCGCCTTACTTTACGCTGTATTTTCGCCTTATAAATTTAAAAAAATCAAAAATGAGAGTATTAAGTACACTATTACTAATGGCACTTTTTGTAAGTGCTTGCGGAGAAAAAAAAGAAAAAGCAACTACTGAAGAGGTGGTGGAGACAGAAACAGTTGAAATGGAGGAGCCTATGCAGATGGAAACCATTGTAGGTGTTGCAAGTGGGAACGAAAACTTCTCTACTTTGGTAGCAGCTGTAACGGCTGCAGATCTTGTTGGAACATTAAGTAGTGACGGACCTTTTACGGTTTTTGCGCCTACCAATGACAGTTTTGCGAAATTACCTGAAGGAACCGTAGAAAGTCTTTTACAGCCAGAAAATAAGCCGGCTCTGATCAATCTTCTAACCTACCATGTTGTCGCCGGAAAATTTCCTGCAGCTGCTGTAGTGGAGGCGATCAATGCTAATGATGGATCCTTTGTGGTTGAAACCGTACAGGGTGGAAAGATCACATTGTCCCTGGAAGGTGAAAGTGTGAAATTAGTAGATGCTAAAGGAAATTCAAGCATGGTCATCATGGCCGATGTTCCTGCTTCTAATGGCGTTATCCATGCTATTGACGCGGTAGTAATGCCAGCTGACTAATCCTACTCCAGAATATTAAATGAACCGCCTAAGGGCGGTTTTTTTATGCTCCTATTTTAACACAGTAGCTATCATAGCCTTTGCAGCACTTTCCCCACTTAAAAGAGCGGCATTAGATGATCCGTATAACAAATGATCTCCAGCCATATAAATGTTATTCCCTCCCGTAGCATCTTTCTCTGTCCATTGACCTTTTAGTGTTTCCAGTGAGGGTAACGCCCTTTTTATTCGGTATCGTTTCAGAAATTGTATATTATCAATATTACAATATGCTTTAAGTTCCTCAACCACCTTGCGGACCAACATCTCTTCTTGTAAGTTGTGGTCCTTTACTATGGTGACAGATAATAACTCCTTTTCACCTTTATTCTTACAGCCAAGGCTAGTAGGATAAAAAATGTTGTTACACATAGCGTTTGGATCGCTTACCAATCCAATAAGTGGTCTCTTAATTTTTCTGCTATCTGCCTCAAAATATAAGGTGTCGCAACTATGCCATTCTTTATGAGCAGTTTCTTTAGAATCTATTGAAAAATTAGGTTCGGTCGCTATTAAGATGGCATCTGCTTTATACTGCTTTCCACTTTGCAGCCAAATTTTTCCTTGCGACACATTTTCAACCGGACAGTTGTAATGAATTTTTGTTTGCTGCAGGCTATTTACCAGATGATCTGCCAAGGCACCCATCCCGCCTTTAGGGATCACAGCATACCCCTTAGCAAACATTTTAAAAACAAATTGGAACATCCTGGAAGATGTCTTAAGATCGGGCTCTAAAAAGATCCCGGTAAAAAAGGGTTTAAAGAATTTGGCAATAAGACCCTCGGAAAATTTCCTATTCTTCAAAAATGTATATGTACTTATTTCCTCCGAAGAAAAGATCTCTTCATCAGTCATTTTTTGGAGATCCCTATAAAGTAATAAGAGTCGATATACATCGTTAAAACCGGCAATACCAGAGAAAATAGTAGAAAACAAAAACCTCGGGTACCTACTTGCATCCCCTATAGTGACCGATCTTCCCTGATGAAACAAAACAGCGCCAGGTAGAATCTTTTGCAATTCCAGTGCATCGTAATTAAAAAATTCGAGGGCCTTTGGATATGCATCCAACAACACCTGAAATCCATGGTCTAATTGATACCCTTTGAAAATGTCTGTTTTAATACGGCCTCCTGCTTTTGAGGAAGCCTCAAAAATAACCGGACTATAGCCTGCTTTTTCAAGGGTGATCGCAGCAGATAGACCGGCGAATCCGGCCCCAATGATATATATCTTTTTTTCCATCATTCAAATTTCACAAAAATACACTTTTAGAAAAATCAATATGGCAGCTTCAATAGATATTACCGCCATACATATATCTTAAGTGCCTTCTGTGGATAGAATTTGAGGTATCTTTGTACAACACCATATACTTTCTTCAAGGGTACGCTCCAATGAATAACAGTCAGATACTTCCACTCTTTCTTATTTTATCGTTCCTTTTCTTTGGCGTTAGTTGTTTTCTTCTGCCAAGGATGAAGTTTGAGTTTGACCGTTATGGTTTGCCTACCAAAAGAAAACTTGTGGGAGCCTTACAGTTGTGTGGGAGTTTCGGATTGTTACTTGGGCTGTTTGTATCTCCTTTTTTAACCTTGATCGCTTCTGCAGGCCTCTGTATTTTAATGTGTCTGGGAGTGGCAGTACGGTTAAAAATAAATGATCCACTCTTAGCTATTCTACCTGCCTTTACCTACGCCATCTTAAGCGGGTACCTTTTTATCAAAACACTAGAAATTCTATAGAAATTAGACCTTATCGGTAAAAATAATAACAAGACACATGACCATGAATAATGCAGCGGGGAACGATTTTATCAATGGGTCGCTAATGCGGAAGTGCATTGAGATAGAACCTGCCAATAGCAGTGCAAGCCCGGATGCTGCTACCAATTTTAGGTCGGGATACCATATTGCCACTATGAGCATTATTGCCAGAACCACCTTTAATGTCCCAATAACATAACAGGACCAGGCCGGAAGGCCATACGCCTCAAATTCCTCTAATATGGTGGTGGCGTTTCCCCCGCGCCATCTTGTGGCCTTATTGTATTGTATGAGCCATACATTAAGAATGCTTAATCCAACTATGCCCTGAAGTATCATTATTGCTATATCCATATCAATTTATTAACAATGGAAAGTTACCAAAAAAAATTGGTATCCTGACAAATTTTCCTTTCGCCATTTGTATCATGAACTCTTTCAAAGAAGGCTGTTATATGAAATATTTAGATAGTACCCTTTTGGCATTATCTGAAAAGAGTCTTTGCACAATTTCATCTGCTCCGATCCTATTTTCAGGGTTTTTGAATTTTGCAGATATCATATAATTGTGGGCATGCCTTTCCAGAAAATCGGCCAGGAAGGGTAATTCCTCTGCAGTCCAAAATCCATTGAGGGGGTCTATGATACCGTCAAAATCGGACCCTATAGCCATACAATCCCAGGCAAATAATCCATTGGAGTCTAAGACCGTTGCCATATGCCTCAATTGATTCCAAAGTAATTCAGAACGGTAATGCATTATCTTATGGCGCCTAATAGAATGCTTTGTTTTTTTGAGAGTAGCCTTGTTAGTGAGTCTTCTTTCATCTAATTGAAGGCCCATGATACCCCCGGACCTCGCCAATCTTATTAATTCTTCGTCATAAAAATTAATGGGAGCCGGGTTAAGTACCTTCGCTGTTTCGGGATGCCCGGGAACCGGATTGGAGAATGATTTTAGACCATTACAGGCTCCATGACTAATGATAATGGGGATGTCCTTATATAGTTTATCGCCACTGTCTAAAAGCTCGTAGTATTCATTTCTGGCAGCCGGACTCATATGCTTTATATCCGGAAGGATTCGGTTGCCATCTGTATTATTCAACATCTGTTCCAGAACCTTTTTGCCTAAACTTGTGAATCCGGTACCGATCCCTTCCGATTGATCTGCATATTTGGTGATAATCCCGGTAAGACTTGGTGCATGGCCACAAATGTGATTCCAAAAATGGTGGGCAATAGTTACAAAGAAGGGACGAAATTGCAAATTCTTAATTGCGTTTAAATTGTCTAACACCTCTTGTTCATTGGGGACAGTCCCTAATCCGGTATTTAACACATGAAACCCTTCAATGGTAATAATGACCGCAATGGTCTGAATTTTAGAAGATGACTCTTCAGACCGTATTTTTTCGATCTCCTGATAGTTCCTGACCAATTTATATCTGTACCGTCCTCCTGCAATTTTAAAAACCTTTCCATCTAATTGCTGATAAAACATGTACTGCTGCATCAGGTCTTTAAAATAGTCCTGCATACCCTGTATATGATCTACCCTCTTAGCGCCTATTCCCAGGGCAAAATTGGAAGCCAGATCTAGTATAAGTTCATTGTTGAGTTTATTTCGGACGAACCACTTTTCCAGCGGATAAAGGGAAACGCAAACAGTACTTACTCCCCCCAACGAAAGGGCGGTAAAATTGGATTGTGAAAATTTGGTAAGTCCACTCAGATAATTGAGCAGCTTGTCAAAAGGAGATGGAGGATCGTAATACCAAAGGCTTTTTTTTCGCCTTCGGTCACTGCTATTCATGCCGGCCGGGATATCCCTGAAACTTTTCCCAAAGGGTTTTAAAGCTGGATGACAATGAAGGTCAATATACTCGTTTTTAACAACCATGAGACTGAGTAAAAAGTTTCGCGGTTACCAATATCTATGATCCCAGAACTATTTGACTTTAGGCAGCCAAATATTATTTATCTAAGGTACTAACCAGGTTTTGCTGAATATGATTAGGTACTGCCTTAAAAGATGAGAATACAGCACTGAATGTTGCCTTTCCCTGGGTTAAAGATCTCAGATCTGTTGAATATCGGTACAGCTCTGCTTCTGGAACCGCACATTTAAGGATCTGGAAATGGTCTATACTATCTATTCCCTGAATGATAGACCGCCTTGATTGAAGATCTGTCATCACACTTCCCACTGTATCCTCAGGAACTTTAACAGTTACTTCCTGTACGGGCTCTAAAAGTTTTGGATTCGCATTCATGAAAGCTTCTTTAAAAGCATGGGCACCAGCGATCTTAAAGGCAATATCATTGGAATCTACCGGGTGCATTTTACCATCATATACCATGACCCTAACATCCCTGATAAACGACCCCGTAAGCGGTCCGGATTCCATTACTTCCAAAATTCCCTTGCGTACGGAAGGCAAATAGCGAAGATCTATCACCCCACCTACGATACAATTATAGAATACTAATTTTCCACCCCATGGAAGATCGATCTCTTCCTTACCTCTTATATTGAAGCCGTCTGGTTCTGGCATTCCTTCCTTCCAGGGTTCTATCTTCATATGAACCTGTGCGAACTGACCTGCTCCTCCCGATTGCTTCTTATGACGGTAACTGGCCGTAGAGGACCGCTGAATGGTCTCCCTGTACGCGATCTTCGGCGGCTCAAAATGAGCTTCAATTCCGTAATTATTCTTTAAGTTCCAATCTATGGTAGCTAAATGCAATTCTCCCTGGCATCCAAGGATCAACTGCCGCAATTCTGAAGAATATTCAATGACTACTGTAGGATCCTGACTATGGATCTTTTTTAAGGCGTCACTTAATTTTTCCTCCTCTTGTTTCTTGACGGCCGATATGGCCCTCCTTGTTCTGGGAGCAGGATATTGAATCGGTTTAATGGTCACAGAAGAACCTTCCTGGTTCAGCGTGTCATTGGTTTCCGTATGCTTTAGTTTTAAACTGGCTCCGATATCTCCCACAGTTAACTTATTCACTGGCTCCCTGTTCTTTCCATCCATAATAAATAATTGGTTTAACACCTCGGTCTCACCATTTCTGGAATTCACCAGTTTATCATTAATAGTAACCTCCCCAGATTTTACTTTGAAAAAAGTGATCTGTCCCAGACTGGGTTGAAATACGGTTTTAAAAACAAAAAGAGCCGTTGGTGCCTCTTTCTTTCTCTCTATGGTTTTACCCTCCACTGATTGTTCCTGTTTCAGATCTGCTGCTGCAGGCGCAACATTGTCAATAAAGCCCATTAAACGTCCACTACCCATATCATTTAGGGCAGAAATACAGAAAACAGGGAACAGTTCATGATTCAGCATTCCTGCCTTAATACCCTGTCTCATTTCGTCTTCATTTAAGGTGCCTTTTTCAAAGAATAGTTCCATGAGGTTCTCGTCGTTCTCCGCAGCCTTTTCCACTAATTCATTATGAAGCATATCGGCACGTTCTTTCTGATCCTCGGGAATAGGTAGTTTTTCGGGCTTCCCACCTTCAGGTCCAAACTTATAGCATTTCATTTTCAGCACATCTATAATACATTGTGCCCCATCAATCTTTATGGGATATTGTATCAGTACAGCATTATTCCCGACCAGCGATTTTATACTACGAAAACTAAAGTCGAAGTTGGCATTCATATGATCCATTTGGTTCACCACAAAAACTGTTGGCTTTTGGTATTGATCTATATAGCTCCAGATGATCTCAGTCCCTACTTCAACGCCATTTTGAGCATTGATCACCGTTAAAATGGTATCTGCAACACGGATTGAGGAAATAATTTCCCCTACAAAATCATCCAACCCGGGCGTATCTATGATATTTATTTTGTAATTGCGCCATTCAGTATGCAGAGGGGTTGCAAAAACCGAGGTACCCCTTTCATGCTCAATTTCATGATAATCGGAGACCGTGTTCTTGTTTTCCACGGTGCCTCTGCGATTAATTAACCCTGCTTCAAACAACATGGTCTCTGCCAAGGTGGTCTTGCCACTTTGATGTGCTCCAACAAATACAACATTTTTAATGTGCTTGTCATCGAATACTTTCATAGTCTTAGGTATTTAGATCGTATTACATAAACTAAAAGCCACATCAAAAGGTATTATAGAAGAGGCTTTTGAAGATGCAATTGCCAGAGTCAGTATTCCAAAACAGAGGGTATCTAACTCCAGCAATAATGCCTTCTAATTTACCGCTTTTTCTCTTCAAAAACCACAAAAATCGGTCAATATTTTCAGAATAATCACCCCTTTATATAGCAAAGGCAGACCGCAAAGAATCAGGTTTGAATTCCACAGGAATTATGGAGGAGACTAAGGATATTGTTTGTCCCTTACAAAGGGTACAAAACGAACAGGCATCAAAGCTCTGCTTTTGATCTTACCATTTTTCTTTTTTAACAACATTAGTTGGCGAACACCCCTATGGGGACCAATGGGGATGATCATCCTTCCATTTTCAGCCAGTTGTTCTACAAGATAAAGCGGTATGCTCTCAGCACCGGCGGTAACAATAATGGCATCAAACGGAGCCTTCTCTTTCCAACCGTAATACCCGTCTCCTATTTTTACAACCACATTAGCAATATTTAAGTTCTTCAGCCTTTGAATGGCTTGTTGTGCAAGAGGCTTAATTATCTCAATTGTGAAAACGGTATCGATCATCTGGGATAATATGGCTGCCTGATATCCAGAACCTGTTCCAATTTCCAATACTCTGTCTGAAGTTTTTAAATGAAGTGCCTGGGTCATGTATGCAACCATAAAGGGTTGTGAAATAGTTTGTCCTTCACCAATAGAAAGGGCTCTGTCATCATAGGCAAATGGTTTTTTCGAATCTGGCACGAACGCCTCTCTGGGTATGCTACCCATGGCTGATAATGTGGCCTTACTGGTTATGCCACGAGGTTTCAGGTGTTCCTCTAACATGCGTTTCCTTTGTTCCGAATAATTATCCTGTGCAAGACCCTGAAAAGGCAAAAGTAGCAGCACGCATATCCAACTCGCCCAAAGAAGGTCATCTTTCATAATCATTATACTTTTTTACTGCTATGGTTGGCATGCATGCCCATGTTAAGGGAGGTTACCGTCCTTTCTTATTTTTGCATTATTGGCAGTTTTACGTTAGATGGATAGGCCTCCGTATGATGTATGGAATTCGTGGCAACGACCCCTTCTTTTTCATCATAGTTATTTCCTCCCGTATTTAAATTTCGGGCAAATCGTGGGAAATTACTGCTCGATACTTCAATTCTTATACGGTGTCCCTTTTTAAAAAAATTGCTGGTAGCCATGGGGGTCAGCTCTACCTTATAGACCTTGTCTTTCTCCATAAATACTTCTTGTTGATACCCTTCCCTGTAACGTACCCGTTGAATGGTCTCATCTAAATTATAGGCACTCCCATCCGGATGCACATCGATGAGCTTAATGGTAAGGTCTGTATCCTTCACATCACTGGAGAGATATAAGGTGGATTCAATGAATCCTGTCATTTCCATGCCCTCTTCCAGGACTTCTGAGGTATACACAAGGATGTCATTTCTTGTCTCCATACCTTGTTGGTCAAAGGCACCTCCCCTTACAGCGTTCCCGGTACAACATACATTTCCACCGTAGGAAGGTACAGGGTTCATAGGATCATAGATAAAGGTATCTGGCGTCTCCACAGCTGCAGGCTTTTTTAGACTGAGGCTGCCATCTCCATATAAACTATTGGCCGCTCCTCCACTATGAAGATAATAGGTCTGTAGTTTAGATTCCTCGGGGGGCCAGGTATCGGAAGAATTCCATTGATTACTCCCCATGGTATAATACTGAACCTTTGGTGTTTTTGATTTGAAATCGTTGGCCTCCCCTTTCAACCAAAGATCGAACCAGCCGTAAATTTGCTCATCGTAATTGAGCCTTGCATCCCCTACTGATAATTCACCAACAATCGTATTCTCAGTGGCCCTAGTATAGGCACAATGAAGGGTTGGTGCAATGACCATATATTGATTTTCACGTACGGAGGCATCTTTGGCATTCTCTCTTACGTGGTTATACAGTGCCAGATTGGGACTAATGGAAACGTCGTACCATGTGGCAAACCAAAACCCCGGGATATTGATCTCCATATCATCATGGTAAAGTCCGCCTTCAAACCAGGCCTGGTCATTTGGTTTACGTCGCACCATCTTATCGAACACTTCTTTTTTTCCATGAATATTTTTAATAAAATCCTGAATAGGGAGATGTTTTAATGCTTCTGCCATATCTACCGGAGGATTTTCGGGGGCTAGATCATAGAATCTTGAAATACGGATCAGATCTTCCTGAGAGGCCCCGGCAGGTATCCGGGGTTTATAGGTGTCATGTTCAACGCCATACAGCCAGGCAAAGAAAAGCATCTGCTCTGCCCCTCCTCTGTACCAATTGCCTTGTTCGTAATACTCTCCAACCCTGCCAACCCCGGCACCAAAACTTTGAGGAACCATGGCAGCAAGAGAAGGATGATCCAGGGCTGCCACGGCCATTTGCCATTCTGCCGTGGAGGAACATCCATAGAGTCCTATTTTTCCATTAGACCAGGGTTGTGACTTCATCCAGGAAAAGGCATCATACCCATCGGTTAAGGGCAAACCCAGGATATCCCACTCTCCCTCGGAATAGTATCGGCCCCGTTCATTCTGAACAACATAGGCATACCCCCTTTTTACTGCCTCGTAGGCCCTTGCGGCCGTTCTTGTTCGTTCTTCCCCATCTCCCCAGGAGTTAAAATTATAAGGAGTCCTGGAAAAAATGATCGGTACTTTCTGATCGCCCTTCGGACGATAGATATCTGTTGCGAGTCTGATCCCATCGCGCATGGGCATCATCACTTTTTGATCAATTACCGCAATTTCTTTTAGTGCTTCCAGGGTAGATTGCTGTGCAAAAACCATGGAAGAGGATAAAACGAACAGGAAAATAAAAAGGCAATAGTTGAAGATTTTCATTTGATTGGTGTTTTTAGAGATAGCGCATTAAAAATATAGAATTAAAAACTCTATACCATATTTAAATTAGCCTAAATAGCCTTCTCTGCCTATTTTAGGGATTGAACCAATAGGTGAGTTTAAGGGTGATGTTCCAGGTGTTTCCTGAAAATGGGGCAAGACGTTCGTTTTTGGTAAAAACCAAAAAGAGGTCGGACGCCGGTTGATATCGCCATTGAAATCTTGAATTAAGATTAAAATTCCGGGTTTGTTCATTGTACTGAAAAAGGGTTGCAAAGAAAAGCTTGTTGGTAAATGTTACATCTACTTTGGAACCTATTAACCAGAATTCGGTCGTGTTCCAGGGTGCTGGCAGGCTTATATGGTTGTAGCTCATCGTAGAACTCAGGCTAACATACGGTTGAAAACGATACCCAAGTTCATTTGTGAAATTTATTCGGGTCCCATTTTCATAATATCCGCCCAAGCTGGTATCAAAGGCATATGTAAATAATCCCTGAGGCCTGGAGTTATATTGAAGACGAACGGTATTCCAATTATTTTGAGCCCCTGCTTCCAATAATTCTTTCCCGGTACGTGTAGGATCGAAAGGTGTCAGTAATTCCACATATTCATTTATCAATTGAGCCTGAAGGATACTTCTGTTTCTATAATTCAAGGTATACCCTACTGTATTCTGATAATCGGTTTTTCTGAAATCTGGGTCAAAAAAATGACTGAGGTCTAGTTTTGGCCCATGGCTTACAATAGGTCCTTTCGAGGGAAAAAATAGATAGCTCAAATACCCATTTAAACGAATATAGCTATCTCTTGGAACGAAGCCTACTTCGGCAGTGTAGGTAGACCCAACCACTTCTTCCTGTAAGCCCCAGGACCATTGCCTGTTAGTATAGGCTATATTAGCTGCCTGTGTTATACCCCGTCCATCATCATCGGGGGCAAATGATTTTAAAAGAAAGGCTTTACCACTCCACAGATTGTCTGATGAACCGAGATTATACTCAATCCCGAGATTCCTGTTGAATTTTGGGAACACCGTACGAAGCGAATCTTCTTCCGAAGGATATCGGAACGATTCCTTATTGACAAACATGAGGCCGATACTCGATCTGCTAAAGACCTTTCGTTGCAAGGAGAGTACTCCAAAATTTTGTGTTGGCTGACCGGTTTCCTGTATAGAGGAAGTTTGAATATCCATGATTCCCAATCGCCAATTCTTATCAAGATTACCACTAATACGTGCGCCGGCATCTATGGGAACCCCTAACCCTATCCTCCTTGAGAAGAATGGTCTAATAGTGGCATATCCAAAATTGGCAAATAGATCTGCATTCTCAAGAAAAAACTGTCTGCGTTCAGGAAAAAAAAGCTCAAAACGATCTAAGTTGGTTACCTGCCGGTCTACCTCCACTTGTGAAAAATCGGGATTTACAGTAAGGTCTAAATTTAGAGAAGAGGACAGACTGAATTTCAGATCACCCCCTATTTTTCCTTCCGAAGATGCTCTATCATCATCAATCTTATTGACCTCCCCAAGAACATAGGGTATAAAAGATACGTTTAGCTTGGGCGATGGCGGGGGCATATCCCATACCAGCGTGCCAGATAATGCCAAAGATGAGGTTGGGAATTGCCTGGGGATGGGTGTCCAACTCGACTTTTCACTTGTTTTAAGGTCGAGTCTGCTGAAGTTGATCCCCCATTCTGTTACCCCTTTCTCATACCTAATGGACTTAAATGGCAATGCCATTTCAAATACCCATTTGTCATCATCGCGTTTCACCGCAGAGATCCATTTACTGTCCCAACTAAGGTCTACTGCACTGCCCCCAAACATAGTTCCATCCCATTGGGCGCCAGCGGCATTAGAACCAAACGTAAAGCCGGTGGTTTGATTATTAAAAGGATCGAGAAACAACAAGAAGTTGTCATTCTGACCAAAAGAAAAATCGCGTCTAAGTGATTCTACAAAATTCTTACCTGCTGTATTGTTATAAAACGTGGCCAACAAATATATATTCTCATCATCATAGGTCATCCTAATCTCAGATTGTTGAGTGGCAGGCCCTTTGTCCATCGGTAATACCATAAAAAAGTCTTTGGCTACATCCGTATAAGACCAGGCCAAATCATCTCCTACACCGTCTATAACTATGGATGAGTTTGTTTTATTTATATGAATTACATACCCCGCATTTTTCTTTTGGGCAAAGCAAAGGACTGTTGCAAGCAACAGCATTGAAATAAGACAGATCTGCTGCTTCATTGGTTAGTTGCAGAATGGTTGAAGTCTATCCATGAGTAACGCAGTACGCTATTCGGGTATTTAAAGATAGCGTATTTTAATCATATCCTATTTTACTAATGACACAAAAAAACCTCCACAAGGTGAAGGTTTTACGTATCATAGTTTAGAATATTTTTATTCTAATTCCTTTAACAGATCTTCGGCAGAATTGGTGATGTTTTTGTAGCAGCCGTACCCCCATCTTGCAAAAAAGAAGAGGAAAACAGCCATTATGGGCAAGTAAATATACCATAGGTTGCTATTGACAAAGAGATCTCTTCCCTTCATAATCTTACTGGCAACGGGCAGGATGGTGAACATCAGAACAAAGCTTAGATAAATACCTAATCGCTGTAATAAAAGCAATTGTTTCTTTGCCTTAGAAAAACTAACAAGTGTCTCCTTAAAGTTCTTGTCTACAATATTTATCTTTTGAATACGTCTTAAGGAATTCAGCGTTAAAACGGGTAATAGAAATAATAATAGTACTGTAAACAGGCCGCATACTTGCAGATACCAGGTATCTAAAAGAGAAAACTTAGTCAGAATAAAGATGCCTGCTAAAATGCATATCGCTCCTCCAATGGTTTCATAGGTGGAGATCTTTTGAAATTTGTTCGAATACCTTTCTTGTGTCATGTTCATGATTAATTCATTTGTGAGTTTCTTTTGAGAGTTAAGTTCCTGGTTCATTTCTGACCATAATGTTTCTAGTTCTTTTAGTTCCATGGCATTAATTTTTTGTCATTTCCGACTTTAGCTTTTCTTTTATCCTTGAAATACGTGTCCCAATATTCGTTTTTGTAAATCCTGTGATCTCTGCAATTTCCTCATATTTCTTCCCTTCCAATACCAATAAAATAATACCACGTTCCAAAATATTCAGTTGCTGAATCTGTGCATGAAGAAGTTTTATCCGTTCTTCCAAAACAGGGTCGTATCCTTCCGCACTAGGCGAATTCACTATTTCCAGGGATACTTCAAGTGGCCTGCGTTTCCTTTTGTTTAGTTGTCTAATGGCTGTATTCAGGGCCACTCTGTACATCCAGGTGCTTACCTTTGACTCTGACCTGAAGGAATCGAAAGATTTCCAGAGTTGATACACAATTTCCTGATAGAGATCGTTCTGGTCTTGTTTCTGATCCGTGTACAAGGCAGACACTTTATAGATCAAAGCCTGATGTTCTTTTATTATGTTAACAAATGCGTCTTGCTTTTGCATTGTATGCTTGTGTATTTGGGGTATTAGTGCCCTGTCCTAATAAAAGATCACACTTTTGTTTGATTTTTTTCAATATTTATTGCAAAATCCCTTAAAAACAGAAGGTTTACAACCCTTTTCGTTGGCACAAAAGGTCGGAACGTTTTATTAAAGTAAGTGTAGGCTACTTAATCAATCGGAAATAAGCCGGTATCTAAGGACGGAATTAATTTTAGGGCGTTCTTATAGTACACTTTTTGAAGCACTTCATCTGGCAGATGCATCCCATACATCGCCCAGAAGGCATGATATTTTTTATAATAGGGAAAATATTCATCATTGCTCTCCAGAACCCGGAAGTAGGTTGGAAATTCATTTGGTTGCCAGCTATCCTTTCCAAAAAGAATTCGATCCTGATATTTTACAAAGAAAGCATGTGCGTTTCTTGGCTGTCTGCCCAGTTCAGCAATAATAGCTCCAATGCCCACATACATATTAGGCATTTCCTCCATTAATTCACCTAATTTGCCCAGATTATTGGCAAACCACCCCATATGGGCATTGATAAACTTAGTATTTGGGTGTTTTTTAAAGACATGATGTTGTTCTGCAATGATCTGTTCCCATGGTGCCGGGTTTGTAGCGCTTCTTTTTCTATTGGGTCTCGTCTTTAGCTCTAGCCATCGTTCATTTTTAGCATCCATAGGATCCCAGAACGACTTTGGATCGGCGGCATGTATCAAAACCGGTATATTCAATTCCCCGCATTTGGCCCATATCGGATCAAGGCGCTCATCGTCTATAGCCAGTCTATTGCCGTCTGTATCTTTATATCTCAATCCCAGACTTTTATAAATTTTTAGCCCTTTTGCTCCCCTGGCAACATCGATCTCTAGTTGTTTTACAGCATTTTTAGTCCAATCAGGACTCCCCACACCTTCAAAATCAACATTTGCGAAAACTACGAACCTGTTTGGATAATGTTCGTTTATATTGGCAAGGATATTCTTAATATTATCTCCAGATCCACCACTCAGGTTCACCATGATGGCCATATTCATCTTATCCATATCTTTAATAAGACCGGATAGATCTTGTGTGGCCATTCTGAAGTGATGACTATGCACATCAATGAAAGGAAACTTCGCTTTGGTGATCTCTTCCCCCGGCACTACAAGGGTTGAAGCAGGGTCATATTCTTCAAAACCCATTTCCTGAGCATTTTGATTAAAAGAACAGGAAGCCAACATAAGAATAAAAAGCAATGTTTTAAAAGATCTTATCATGTCTTATTTTTTGAATTTACTGCTTTGAAAATAGCATAGTCCTCCGGGGTATCCAAATCTGTTGTCTTTTTTTTAGGATCAACACCATAACAAATCTCGCTATTACTTTTTATCAACTTACTTGCCCCTTCATCCCCTTTCAGCGCTTGCAACCCAGAAAATAAGGCTTTATCAAATATCGCCGGAACCCCTAAGTTAGGTCCGTATTGAGTAGCAATTATTTTCCCATCTTCTGCCTTGAAATGTTCTACCAAGGAATTTATATAGATGGTATCTATAAAAGGTTGATCTGCCAACAGAATGAGAATGGCATGGAAGACATCTTTTGACTTTTCTATTTCCGAAATACCTGCACTAATAGAGGAACCAAGGCCCTCCTTCCAATTCTTATTAATAATAACTTCCTGGCTTTGTGGCCCCAGTGTTTTTTGAATCCTATCAGCTTCTGCACCCAAAACGACGAACACCTTATCTACAGTAGAATTATTGGCAACCTGTATTGCGTTACCCAATAAGGTAGTTTTTGACCAAGGCAACAGTTGTTTAGCCTCCCCCATACGAGAAGAACTACCGGCGGCAAGTATGAGCGCGGCAATATTCATTTGTAGGAACTATGAATTGATACTTCCTTCTCTCGTGATTTTTCCTGAAATCTATTGCGAACCGCCATAAACCAATCTATTTTTTTATTAAAACTTCCACAAAACGTATCCACTTAGGATCCCTTTCTGGGAACCAGTATTCGTACTATTTACTTTCTATTAAAAGAAGGCAGCGCTGGCCAGCAAAAATCAATAGGACCCTTTTTACAGATTCCTTCTCCATCTTTGGAGGTTAAAAATATCTTTTTTGATTTGCGATACAACTTAAGTCTTTGTTTTAGTTTGTGTAAATGGTACCAGGGTGATTTTGGCACCCTCAATCATCCCCGGTTCTAATATAATGAAACCATTTATTTTGAAAAGATTCACCTGATCATAACTTCCTCAATTACAGAAACAAGTAAATAAGATCACGACAGTCATGAGTTATTTCTTTTTTCATATCAAAAACGAAGACTTACCAATTAGTTCTCTCAATTCCATTCAAAACCCCTATTTTAATGATCTACACACCCTTTTTAAAAAATATTTCCCAGTCCATACTTAAATGAATAATATTGCGTTTTGGAGGTTGAACCTAATACTATGAAAATGAAAATCTTTTTTAGAATAGCTCCATTGTTTTGTCTTTTTACAATCCTTTTGTCTTGCGGGAATGCCGATGATGATATTTCGTATAATATAAATCAGCTAGGTGATCTGGGACAGGGAATACCTGTAGATGATTGTTTAGATCTTGGAGAGAATGAACTTATCCTATCTATACAGGACCAATTTACAACGCTCCCGGGAAAGGTATCGATCTTTTTCAAGGTTTCTGATGCCAATGGCAGTCCTGTAGCTGGTTTAACTGCCAATCAGTTTACGATCTATGAACAAGGCAGGAATGATGATTGTTTTAACACCATCTCCACCTCAGAATCATTTGCCCGTATCTCCCCAAACTCACAAATATTCAACAACAACACACTATTAGTTCTCGATCTTAGTGCCAGTGTGCTGAGCGGAAGCCTAAATGAACTAAAGTCGGCTTCGGTAAGTTTCGTAAACAATGTGATGCCCGTTGAAGCTCAGGATTCTTTTAAAATGGCCATTTATTGGTTCGATGGGGAGGACGAGTTGCATTTATTACAACCCCTGACAGCTGTGAAGGATGAATTAACACTGGCCATTGAAGGGATCACACAAGATATCAGTAACGACCCGTCTACTGATCTTTACGGAGCAGTGATCAAATCGACCGATATCGCTGAAGGGCTATTAGATGAGGCCAGAAGTAACGCAACTATCAGCGCTGCCTCTGTGGTCATTTTCACGGATGGAACGGACCAGGCCTCAAGGTATTCAGAGGCAGATGCATTAACCGCCGTAAAAGACGCAGATCTTAACATTTCCTTCTTCACTATAGGTTTAGGTGCCGAGATCGACACTGAGGTACTTACCGAAATTGGCAGGACATTTAGCGTCTTTGCAGGAAACAAGGAAGAATTGGAAACTACCTTTAATGACATTTCCTTCAGGGTATCTGAAAGGGCCAATAGTTTTTATCTTTTTGAGTATTGTACCCCCAAAAGGGATGGAAGTGGCATTAATAATCTAGCCATTTCCGTTACTGACGACTCCAGACAGGGTGCTGTACAAACAGAATTCAACGCCACCGGATTTTCCGGCGGATGCCAATAAAATTGGTAGTTCCCTAACATTCAAAGGAGGATCCAAAAGGTCCTCCTTCTTTTATTTACAACCACGAAGTAGGGTTTTTGGCATCATCCTTGTTATATACTTAGAAACCCAAATGTATATCGCGATTAACGTACATCCTAAAAACTAAAAATTGTTTAACGTAAAAGAAAGAAATCATGGATGTTATTAACGAAATTATCAGTCAGAGTGCCTTAGGATCCTTATCTAAAGGATTTAAAAGCCTTGTTTTGTCCGTATTCACTTCAATAGTAGTGACCCTTTTCGTAATGTTAATTGCTATTATCATAAATGGTAATCAATTACATTTCAGCTTTGGATTTTAATCCGAAAAGCGTTGTAAAGTATTAGGAAAATCATCGGAAAATCATCGCATTCTTGCGTCCCCATTGGTTTAATACAGACGGAGCTGCCTCACCAAGATCTATTAAGAATCCATTGATGACGGCAAACTTATAATCCCCATCTTTCTGCAAGAGAAAAGTGGGGTTTTTTCCTGCTTCCAGTCTAAAGTCCGGCAATTCATATCCGGGACTTAAAAGATGTAAGGGAATTGGGGAGTTAAGGGCCTCTTTTGAAATATTCCTTACACGTACATAGGTATACCCCTTTTTTAGCAATTCTCGCGGATCTGCCAAAGATACCATGTCCGCATTCAGTATTTCAGGATATACTTTGCCGGGAATAATGGTGTAACCTTCGGCCATGAAGGTTTCGTACCCATAATAAGTTGAGAGATCTCCCTGATCAATGATCCTGCTGCTATACCAAAATTCTCCGTGGCCTTCCTTGTCAACTTCCACCTGATTAATTCCGATATCGAGTATATAATTATTGCCTAATAAAGGATATGTTGCGCCAATAATCTTAAGATCGAATAACTTTCGATCATTCTCCGGTATCTTTTCATAGGCATCAAGGGAAATTTGTTTATAGTTCTCCTTTGCAATAGAATAAATCGCTGAAAGAATAGATACATAATTCAATTTTCTAATTTCTTGTTTTTCAGGATCTTCCGGATACCCTCCCGACTCTATCAAAATAGTGCTGGTTCCCCATTTTTGTATGTTATCACCAAAGGCACGAGGCTCAAAATCATCGTTGTAGCGCCCAACCTGACCGGGTGCATACTGCTGAATAATATTATTCATAAATACAATGACCTTCATGGCATTACCCCTGCGTTCATTAATTTCCTTTTCATAGTTATAAGCAGGCGCCAGGTATGAGATGGTTGCTGGTTTTTCAGTCCTTTCTGCATTGTAATAAGTACTTTGGTCATGGAGGTTAAATCCGAAATCGGCTTCGAGACTATCCCTTACTTTTTTAAGTGTCTGTCCTTCAGGGGATTGTAAACGCAAGGCATCTCTATTGATATCTATTCCCAGTCTGTTTTCCCTTTTAAATAGTTCTGCCCCATCCGGATTAAGCATTGGAAGAAAGTGCAGTGTTAAACTCTCAAGTATCGCTGCCTTTTCACTTTTAAAGTCATCACTTCGAAAAAAGTTAAGAATATCAAAGATCGCCTGGGTAGCGGTTGGTTCATTACCATGCATTTGAGACCACAAAAAAACATCTGTTGGACCTGAACCCATGCTGATAAGGGTAAGATCCCTTCCTTCAATGGAAGTTCCCACTTTTTTTATAGTTAATGCAGGGTTATCTTTTTGCTTGGCGATCAGGGCCTGAATATCTGCATGTTTTATTCTTCGTTTAGAAAGCAGAGGCTCTTTGTATTCATCATAGGTCTCATAAAGCGATGCTGTGATATCAGATCCTTGAGATTCGCCTTGAAAACAGCCGCTGAGAAGAAGGGCAAGTAATAAAATGGTACTATTTTTCATACATTGTTATTGTGGTACTGGTTTAAACTTATATTTTTTGGTAGCTTTTCTAACACTCGACATAAATATGTCTCCCGGATCCGTCTTTTCTGTTCTGTAATCTCCGTCTTTTTCCAGCCATAGCTCGTGTCCTTCAAAACGAGTATACTCGTGATGCCCAATGAGATAATCAATTTCGTACTTCTTACTTAAGTAGTTCACCAACCATATATTGGCTTGCAATTGAGCCTTGGTTAATGGTGTTTCTTCCGTACCACCAACATTCTCAATGCCTATGGCACAATGGTTAAGGCCAATAACATGTCTTCCCATCACCGTTTCTGGCATAAGTCGGTAGATGGTTCCGTCCTGTGCTACTAAAAAATGTGAAGACACATTGAGCCCGCTCGCACCGCCCACGAGGGTCCTCCATTGAGGAATAGTAGGGTCATTAAACGCATCAAAAGAACCTTCCAGGGTAGGGATGGCTGTCCAATGCAGAACGATCATCTTAGGAACTATGGTAATAGATGGAGTATCAATACCATAACGCTCCGTTACATATTCCTTTGTAAGTTGCTCCCGTTCCTCATTAAAAATGATTGGCCTGTCTATAATCCTTGTAGTTGCACAGGAAGTTAGGAGTAACAACACAGCACATAGGCTAAAAAAACACGATGTCAACCGTTTTTTCATGTACTATTCTTTTGTCTTTTCTTCTGATTTTGTAAGTGGCAGGCCATAGAGTATAGTAACCTTCTTTCTCCCCCATTCCCTGGCCATTTGTATATCTTCTCCCATATAGATGTCTATCCTGTTCTCCCATCTCGAATGCATTCTGTCCTTTACAAGGAAAACACCTTCAAATCCTTCGATCTTTACAGGTGTATTTCTCTTCAAACCCTTTTTAAAAAGATCTTTTGACACAGCAATACATTTCATGCCTGGTCTAAGTGTATCCCCCCAAGCCGCAACATTTGGGATACTTTTGGTTTGGGCGATGACAGAATTGTAGGCAGTTGCCGTTACCTCCAAAGGAACCCAGGTCCATTTTTCTTCCTCTTCCATACACCCGGCAGTTAGCCCAATAAAAGCGATTAAAAAACACATATAGAATTTGTGTGGCATTCTAATTATTGATATCTGTTTTCCAAGATCATTAGATCGATGGCTTCTTGTTTCCATAGTTCGGCATATTCCTTGGGAGCAGGAATAAAGGGAAGCGCAAAACTGCTTAAAATGATATCTTCATCACCATCCCCGTCCATATCACCGCTGGTCATCAGAAACCACTTCCCCTTTAAGGATGCTTCTGTGGTAAACGTTTCAAAGGAATAGGTCTTGCGATCCTTATTTTCCAAAAATACAAAAGATCGGTCAGCCGCATTCTCGTAATCGGGAAAGGTAGAAAGGAGGCCAAAATCATAGTCTCCATCCTTGTCAAAATCCGATGTTACTACCCGTGTAGCGCCATTCAAAGGATAGAAGAACACTTCTGTAAAGTTGTTTTTTCCATCATTTAAGTGCAACCGCATACCATGATAGGGTTTTTGCACATAAGACTTATCTGCATTGTCTCCATGAACAGTCACCAGATCCAGATCCCCATCGCCATCATAATCTAAAAGTTCAAACCAACTACTGCCATATACCGGACTAAAGCGAAGTACCTTGTGTGCTTCGAAGGACAGATCTTGCTTTTGATACAATATTGTAATGCTTTCATCACCCTGCGAAGTGAGGGCAACAAGATCTTTTCGACCATCATTATCCATATCTTGTGCAACCACACGGATAGTACCGGGTTGATTCAGCAAAATAGTTTTATCGTATTCACCACGTTCATTCAATGCAAATAGCGTTAATTCACCCGTAAGATCTCCAAATTCACTAATGACCAATTCAACTGCTCCATTATCGTTTAGATCTTCGGTAACTGTATGAACAGGTCTGTGCAATGCTGATAAAATAGATAGGGTATCCGAGCCGCTAATCTTAAATACATTTCCCTTAGAAATAGCGCTGGGATGGATATTTCCAATAGCAGTGACAAAGGTTTCCTTAAAGACTTCATTATACGAAATTACCGGGCTTCCATAGTTCCCTTTAGCAGTAAGACCGTTTTTTAGATCATAGACCATTACATCACCTGCCATATCTCCCAATATCAACTTGTTTAACGCTTGCTTAAATTCAAGATAAGTATAGGATCGTTGTTTTGGCTGGTCAAAGGAAATTTGAATTGGAAAAAAACCTGATAACTCGGATGATCTAATTTGGCTAACCTGGGAATTAAGTGAATCTGGTGCGCCGGCGATAATATATTCCTTAAGCAATTGCCAGTCTTGCAACGTTATAGTGGATGAAAGCGGATAAATGCCAGTTTTTATAACGGCCTCCATTTCTTCATAAGACAGTCCTTTGAGGGGATTGTAGTTGTCCTCTCTCAGGCCCATTCTGGCTGCCATATTTGGTAAAATTTCCTTCTTCCAGATTTCTTTTGGAAGATCCTCTCGTTTGGGCACCAAATGGCAACTACCACAATGCATCTCAAATAAAGCCTCTGCCCTTTGATCCTTATCTTTCTGGCAACTGCCAAGGCCGCAGAAAATAAGGACAATGGTGAAGGCTCTTACTATTTGGTATTTATTCATATGAACTGAGGTGACTGTAGGATGCAATCATTGATTATAAAATACAGTTGTTCCATTTTTAACTTACGTAAATCTATTATCTTGCTCTCTAAGTTCTTGCCTGGAAGATCGGATGTTAAGCCTTTCTTTATGACCAGGTCAGAAAGTTACAAATTACATATATCATATGAATAAAAATATAAAAAGACTCATCCTGCTTCTTATTGTTATCCTTATTACCGTAGTGGCATGGCAGTATCCTAAATTGAATTTGATCTCTGGTTTTGCTGCCAAAAGCACGGCCTCTTCCATATATATAGCGGGCAGAACATTGAGCTCTGTTGCAGAAAATGACAACAATGTGCCTTTGGTAAAGTTGGCAACCTCCAAATACGATGTTTCCGAAAAGAAGGGCATGGCTGCCGTTCTTGGCCTTATGGAGCGGGAAGCTGTTTGCAGGGACGGACTGGGATGTGTTTTGATCAATGGTGATATAGATGTGGATCTGTACACGCAAGCACCAAAGAGAACTCATAATAATATAGCGCTACCCTACCCTTTTGGACACGAAAAAGCAGTAGATACGCTCTTTCAAAATGTAGATTACAAGCAACTCGAAAAGGCGCTGGATCATGTATTTGCGGATACTGTTAAGACAAGGACAGTACTGGTCCTTTACAAGGATCATATCCTTGCAGAGCGTTATATAAGTGGCTTTGATGAAAGCACCCCAATACTTGGATGGTCTATGACCAAGAGTATTTTGGGCACGTTATATGGAATTTTGGAATATCAGGGAAAATTATCGGTCGCAGATCCTGTGCCCCTTCCCTCCTGGCAGGAAGACGAACGAAGAGACATCACTTTAAACCACCTGCTGCGGATGCAAAGCGGATTGGCATGGGATGAGGATTATTCTACTATTTCTGATGTTACTAAGATGTTATTTATGGAATCTAACATGGCTGCCTCGCAGGCCAAAAAAGAAGTCGTGGCCCCGCCTACCGATGTATGGAACTACTCATCCGGAACTTCCAATTTACTTTCAGGGTTGATGCGAACCAAGTTTGACAAATACCAGAATTATCTGAATTTTCCTTACAAGGCACTGATAGACAGAATTGGTATGCATTCTATGATCCTTGAAACTGATCTAGTCGGGAATTTCGTCGGTTCTTCCTACGGCTGGGCCAACACCAGGGACTGGGGACGGTTTGGCCAGTTATATCTTCATAAGGGATCCTGGAACGGGGAACAATTGTTCGACCCTAATTGGATCACTTATATAACCACTCCCACACGCCATTCTGATGGGGTATATGGCGCACATTTCTGGCTTAATGCCAATGGCAAATTTCCTGATGTTCCTAGAGACATGTATTCTGCCAATGGGTACCAGGGGCAACATGTTTTTATTATTCCATCTATGGATCTGGTAGTCATAAGAACGGGTTTGGCTGAAGAACCTCAGTTTAATACCAACACCTTCCTCAAAGAAATCCTGCAAGCTATCCAATAATTTTCTTGGTTTACATTATTCCGTAACAGAAAAAGGTCTTTTCACCACAAAAGAAGAAGTCTTGACAACAATAATTGTGAAAGGCTGGATTTGTAACGTAGGTTTACTATGTAATTAACAAGGAGTTAATTTTTTCATTTTCATATAGTGTTCTCGTAAAAGGGTCCTGATCGTAAAAGACAGGGCCCTTTTTAATTGAACCATATTTTAAATGAAGTTTATTTTAGGGAATCCAATTATCTTTCCCAAAATCGGGTTTGCGTTTTTCCAGAAAGGCATTTCTCCCTTCTTTGGCTTCTTCTGTCATATAGGCCAGTCTGGTGGCTTCACCTGCAAAAACCTGCTGTCCTACCATGCCATCATCAGTAAGGTTCATGGCAAATTTTAGCATTTTAATGGAAGTAGGTGATTTCTCAAGTATTTCCTGTGCCCATGAAAAGGCTGTGTCTTCAAGTTCTTCATGCGGTATGATGGCATTTACCATCCCCATCTCATAAGCTTCTTGGGCCGAATAGGTTCTCCCCAAAAAGAAGATCTCACGAGCCTTTTTCTGTCCAACCATCTTGGCAAGGTAGGCAGAACCATAGCCCCCGTCAAAACTAGTCACATCAGCATCCGTTTGTTTAAAGAGTGCATGTTCCTTACTTGCTAAGGTAAGGTCACATACCACATGCAGACTATGCCCTCCTCCTACAGCCCAGCCGGGTACTACTGCGATCACTACCTTGGGCATAAAACGGATCAACCGTTGAACCTCTAGAATATTCAATCTATGATACCCATCATCTCCAACATATCCTTTATGGCCCCGGGCTTTCTGATCCCCACCACTACAAAAAGAATAGATCCCATCTTTTGTGGATGGGCCTTCTGCAGATAATAATACAACCCCTATGGAAGTATCTTCCTGAGCATCGTAAAAAGCTTCGTATAGTTCCCTGGTAGTTTTTGGTCTGAAAGCATTCCGAACATTAGGGCGGTTGAAAGCAATACGCGCCACTCCGTTGCACTTTTTATACGTAATGTCTTCAAATTCCCTTGCTGTGGTCCATTTTATGGTTGAACTCATATACATTTTTTTGGTCTGTAAAGATAAGCCATCTATACGCTCCTAACAATCTATTAAAGAATTGGATTGTGATCTTATCCCCCTTTCTCCATTTCTTGTTTTAGCGTGATCCATTTTGATAAATACTTAGTACTGGCCATGCTATGATGCAGTAACATACTACCAACAATATTTTGATTTCTATGTGCCATTAAGTCATTTTTGAGGTTTTGCAATGTATTGATCAACCTGCGTTCGTTCTCTTTCTTTCCAAAAAACTTTTGGAGCGTATTATATCCCTCCTCCTTACTTCTTTGCCACAAATCGGCATCCTGATATAGGTTAATCGCCTTTTTGGCAAAATCATTAGAATCTGTACCTATGAGATCAGACATCGTATGCAGGTGAGTTCCCTCTGCTGCTATGGTGGTAGTAACGGAAGGTGTTCCATTGGAAGCTGCCAGAAATATTTTTCCTTTAAGTCCGGCCCCATACCTGAGGGGAGCCAGGTTCACCCTTGCCTTACGCATCATTTCCTCTGCATCCTCAACCCAGCCGTGAACAAAAAATCTCTCCACCGGATTGTGAAATGCCTCAATTTTAGGTGGCAGGTATGGACCGTAAATATGTAGCGAAACCTCAGGTAATATTTTTTCTATTATAGGCCATATAGATGTCTTAAGATTCTCGATAGCGTCAATATTGGGAGGGTGTTTCCCATTACCGATAAAGACAAAATCTGAGCGGTCTTCAAACGCCAATTCGGCATCCATGGCTGTTGCTTCTGAATCCTTTATTACAAAAGGCAGATAGCACAACAATGATTCATCTATGGGTGTATGCGAACGCAACCATTCCAGCTCATAAAATGATATGATCAATGAAATATCGGATCTGAATATACTTGCGAGTTCGCGTTTGGTGATGTCCTGGGCAAGCCAGTACTTAGAAGTAAAACTTGTTCCTTCTTTTATAGCTTTTTCCCTGCTTCTTCTTAAAGAATGAAGGTCCTGAGTATCAATTATGCGTATAGTTTGAGGTAGCTGTTGCGCCACGCGCCATCCAAAATACTCTTCCGTCAGGAATCGATCGAATACTACGATCTGAGGCTTCAATTCCTTGATAAAATGATCGAAACTAGGATGATTTAAGGTTATCTGAACTGTCTCTACCCCCAGTTCATTTAAAGAAGTGCTGTAAGACGTTTTTGTTGAGGCCGAACTGAAAGTAACGTGGTAACCTTGTTCCTTAAAGAATTGGATGATCTGCAAGGTACGTGTTCCGGCCGCCGTAGCATTTGGCTCTGGCCAAATAAGCCCAATGATCAGTACCTTTTGCAGCGGATCATTCATAGTTACATCCTTGCAGCAAACTTTTGTGAGATCCGCAAACGAAGTTTACGTTCGTAGTCTTCCTCCAACCACTCTTTATAGTTCTTCGTATTATTCATGATGCAATATGAATATTGCCGTACTCTGTATTCTATCTCTTCTTTTAGTTGTTTTGCCAGGATCCGGGCATCAAAAACATCCTCACTGTTCTCAAAACAAATTTGTGCATGCTGTTCGATGCTTTTTTCCAGTACAGTTTTAGATTTTAATCCCTTGGCAAAAACTTCCTTATAGGTTTCCTTAATATTGAAATCTATTTCCTTCGATTTTGCAAACTTTTCTCTTAATTCCGGAGGCATTTCATAAACGAACTCCCTTTCAATATCCTCATCATTCTTAATATTCTCAAGATAGAAATCGGGAAAGTGAAAGATCTCTTGCCAATCTATGGGCGCGTCCCACATGCCAAATCTGGCTATATTATTTCCAAGATCAACCACTGTAAATTCGTCCTTATCCGGTAGTATACGGGAACCCCTGCCTATCATCTGGAAGTATAAGGTGAGGGACCTGGTTGCCCTGTTCAAAATAATGGTCTCTACAGTAGGCTCATCAAAACCTGTGGTCAAGATACTAACAGAGGTCAATACTGCGTCTGCAGTAGTTGAAAACCACTCAAGGATCTCCTTCCGTTCTGTGGCTGTATTCTTGTTATCTAAATGTCGTATGTTATACCCGGCCTTTTTAAAGGTCTCATAAACATAGCGCGACGTATTGATACCATTATTGAAGATAAGTGTTTTGGTGCCTTTCCCGATTTCCTCATAAGCGCTCAATAATTTACCCAGCATGTTTTGGTTACCGTATAATTCATCTGACGACTTAACCGTGTAATCTCCACTGATACCCAGCTTTAATGATCGCAGGCTTACATCGTAATTATACATGTTGGCTTTCGCAAGGAATTTCTTTTCGATGAGGGATTCAATAGACTCTCCTACAATTAATTTCTTGTAGTGATCCTTCATTGGGAGCTTTATATTTGAGCTAAGAGGGGTTGCCGTAACACCCAAGATAATGGAGGAATCGAAATATTTAAAGAGTTTTCTAAAGGAGTTATAATGTGCTTCATCAATAATGACCAGGCCCACGTCCTTTAGTGTTATGGTTCCTTCTTGTAAACGGTTATTTAAGGTCTCTACCATGGCCACATAGCACATGTGTTCATCCGCCTCATCCAGAGCCTTCACATCACTATTTATGATCTTGTTCTTTACCCCAAAACCTTTTAGCATTTTGGAGGTCTGATTGCTGAGTTCAATCCGATGTGTAAGCACCACCACTTTCTTCTTTCTATTCGCTATGAACCTTCGGGTGATCTCAGAAAAAACTACTGTTTTACCTCCTCCTGTAGGAAGTTGATATAGCAAGTTGCTATTGTCTTTATCCTGGTCCAAGTGTTCAAAAATGGCGTGAAGATCCTGTAATTGATAATCGTAAAGAGTCTTTTCTATATTTTCAGTGGATATCTGCAAAAAGGGTCAATGTATTTGGGTTATGCAATGCAAATGGGGGATACTTACACCCCAATTTTGCAAAACTAGAAGATTTTTTTCCTTAAATGAAATTAATTGCCCGAAATCTGATTTTAATACCCTTTCTGAGGATCTACCAGGTGTAGTAATGGCTCTTTATCACAAATGCGCCTGTAATTCTCAACAAGCTGGGGGACTACAGATGCCGGATCGGATACACTGGCTACGTGCGGTGTTATTTTAATCCCAGGATGCTTCCAAAAAGGATGTTCGGTGGGCAATGGCTCCTCCTGAAACACATCCAGGCAAGCCCCGGACAATTGACCTGAATCAATTAGGGGGATCAGATCCTCCTCAACCAAATGCCCTCCTCTTGCAACATTGATAAGGTATGCCCCTGATGGCAAGTGTGAAAGTGTCTCTTTATTTAGGATACCCTTGGTAGTATTGGTTAATGGAAGCAGGCATACCAATATGGTGCTCTTATGTAAGAATTCTACTTTACCTGCTGTCCCATCATATATTTTCAGGGCCTTTTCTTTTTTTGGGCTCCTGGACCAACCTATTACCTTCATTCCTAGCTGTGACAGACTTGTTGCCAGGGCCATGCCCAAAGTGCCTGCACCCATGATCCCAACGGTATGATCTGAAATCCTGGTATACGGTTTTGGCTCCCAAGAAGATAGATCCTGGTCATGACTGTAAAGATCCATGTTCTTTAAGTATCCTAAAATAGCAGCTAGAACATATTCGGACATGTCAGCAGCCAGAGCAGGGTCAATTACCCTGGTTATATCCACATTTTGAGGACGGGAAGTATCTTCCATAATAAAATCGACCCCTGCTCCAAAAGAGGCGATACATGCCAGGTTGGGATATTTGGTAAGGCTCCCTTCTGGATGCTTCCAGACAATGGCCATAGTGATCTCTTCTTCAGGATGTGCTTCCTTATAATGATATACAGGCAGCTCCGGGAATTGTTGCAAAAAGGTGTTTTTCCAAAGATCTAATTTACCATCTTGTCTTATAAGCACTATTGCCATTTTAACTATCTAATTAAGGTTGTTCATCTATTTCTATCATTTCCAACAACTGACCGAATTCGTCCTGAAAGTACCATTCTTGCTCCTCTGCTCCTCTATAAAAACTCAAAATCCGCTCTTTAAAATCGTTTACCAAAGAATGGATTACGAGGTGGTGCATAGCTTCTTGAAAGGACCGCAGCATACTTTTATAGAAGCCCTCATTCACTTTTTGGTTCTTGGAATATCGCTGGGCAGTTTCCAAATTAAAGATCATGAATTCACCCAGAAGAAAGGGGTCCATTCCCAAGGTTGTAAAATGCTTGATATATTTTTGCGCAACAGAGCGCCTCGCCTTTGCTCGTTTTCTTTTCAAGGGGAAATATTCATTTACTATTCTTCTTTTGGCCTCTTGTATAAGTTTTTCCTCTTTAGGATTAAATACAAAATCATAGTATGTCTTTACTACGGGAAATCGACCATAAAGATCAAGGATCTGAAACTCGAGGTCCTTCTTTTTAAGGCCTGCCAGGTACTTTTTTAATGCAATTTTACTCATTGGTATCCCTTGGATAGGGTTCAAAGGTACTTTTTACATTCCGAATTATCCCATAAAACAGTCTATGAACTGGGGATTTCATCAACATAACCAACAAATCCTAAAATTCTCATAAAATATGTATAACAATGGAGCGGTACTTTTGGAAAAGACAGAATAAAAGTGTATAATGAGAGGATGTAATATTTAAATCCATAAAGTATATATGAGGCAACTAAAGATAATCAAGCAGGTCACCAACAGAGAATCAAAATCCTTGGATAAGTACTTGCAGGATATCAGTAAAATAGATTTGATCACTGCTAATGAAGAAGTAGAATTAGCCCAGCGAATAAGAGCTGGAGATCAATTAGCGCTGGAGAAATTGACAAATGCAAATTTGAGGTTTGTGGTTTCTGTAGCAAAGCAATATCAAAATCAGGGACTTACCCTCCCGGATCTTATTAACGAAGGAAATGTTGGTCTTGTAAAGGCTGCAAAACGCTTTGATGAGACCAGAGGGTTTAAATTTATTTCTTATGCCGTTTGGTGGATCCGTCAGTCTATTTTACAGGCGTTGGCAGAACAATCAAGGGTAGTACGCCTGCCTTTGAACAAAATTGGATCTATCAATAAAATAAAAAAGGCGTTTTCATATTTAGAACAATCACATGAAAGACCACCTTCTGCGGAAGAGATCGCCCAGGAACTGGATATGACCGTTAGTGAGGTAAAGCAATCCATGAAGAATGCAGGGCGTCATGTTTCAATGGATGCTCCATTAAAAGAAGGTGAGGATTCTAACCTATATGATGTAATGCGTTCCGGAGAATCTCCGAAGCCCGATAAAGGCCTAATGCGACAGTCTCTTAATACTGAGATCAACAGGGCGCTAGACACTTTATCCCCTCGGGAGGCCGATGTTGTTAAATTGTATTATGGCATAGGCGATCAACAATCTATGACACTTGCAGAAATAGGACAGACCTTTGATCTAACCAGAGAGCGGGTGCGCCAAATTCGCGAAAAAGCCATTCGCAAACTCAGGCATAATACCCGTAGTAAACTTCTCAAAGCATATTTGGGATAACAGGGTATTATTACAGTATAGAAAAGGGAGCCAATTGGCTCCCTTTTCTATTCATCGATATACACTAATTCAATTAAGAGCAGCTTAGTCTGCTGATCTCAAAATCTTTTAAAATTTCATTTAAATCTTCTATGAAGTTTAAATACGCAGCGTTGTCATAATTTGGATTTGCCATAATTATAGGGTTTTTCAGTTTAACCGACAGATCTATAGGTAATCTAGTTCGGCTAATTCGTTAATACTTAGAATTTCATTTAAATCCTTGAGGAAATTTAAATACTCCTCACCGTAGGTATCGTATAACATGGTGGTTTGGTTTTTTAATGAGACTTGGGACTCATTCATTACTTAGTAAACATATATTTTCTTTCTTTTTACAACAATAGTTTGTGGTGTATTAGTAAATAGTTGTTGTATATAACGCATTTTATGAGGTAGTTATTGTCAAATCAAAAACGCACCTGGTATCGTAAGCCTGCAGACACTGCGTAAAAATAGTTTCCGGTAGCAAAAACAAGTTCTTGCCGGGTAATTCCCAGATTGGCCCTATACAGGGAAGGATTGTTTTTAAATGAGAATTGATATTCCAACATTACTTGTTGCGACTCTACGAACAATACCGTTTCCGCTATTAATACGCTATTGGCCAGATACTGTCGGAATTCTGGCATAAAGCCCATCCCTCCTGAAAATCCAATAAAATTATTAGCGTCTTTCAGATATTTACGAGCAATGAGGATGCCGGAAATACCGGTCGTGCTATTTCTCCGTGGAGTAATATAGGGGCGTAACGATAGATAGTAATTTCCTCTGTATACTCCTATGGACCCTGTGTAAATAGCAACGTCACTCTCGGTAAAGGATAAATATCTGGCTCCAAGAGACGCTTCAATGCCTTTTGGCAGATTGGCGTACAGGTCCCCCCCAACTCTATGGGTTGGATAAATCTCAGATTGACTATAGCCATAATTCAAGTAGGCGTACAATGATTTTGAGAATTTAGGGTATAGATCTAATTCATATTGAAGCCCGTCTATATCAAATCTATTACTGTAATTAATTCTGGGGATGATCTTCCCAATTGAGGTCTCGTGTATGTATTCGATACCCGAGTAAAACATAGGATCGTAGACAACATCGAAAACATCCGTGGAACTAAAAAGTGCAATGGTATTTTTATACTTTTTTTCTTCTGCTTTCTTATCCTCCATGCCGGTTGCTGAAGATGATTCGGCAATACCTTGCAGGTCCTTTAGGATTTCACTTCTAAGCTGTATCAGAGATTCTTCCTGGGGCAAATACAACAATGCCTTATTCGCCAATCCCAGTGCCAAATAATAGTTTTCAGCAAATACCTCATTCCGTATTGCGGCAATCCAAACTTCTGTATGCTGCCTTTCTTCAGAGGTGATTCGATTAAATTGCTTTCGTGCCTCCTCGTAATTTCCATCCCAGCTATAAGTCTTTGCCAACAGGGTGCGAACATCAGTGTACTCGGGATAGGCCGATAATATGTTGGTGAGGGTATCCCTGGCTTCCTCCCTGTTCCCGTCAAAAGCAAGCGTCATGGCACGCTTTAGTGATGCATCAGGATCTCCTGTATATTCGCTTTCCTGAGCGAACATTAGCAATGGAAAACCACATAGAAGTAATCCATGGAACATATACTTTAAAATATTCTTTAGATCACTCATATATATCATCTTCAAAGTCGAGGAAGCCTAAATTACCACTGTCAAACAATGTCTGTTCTTTTTTCATTTTTTCTTCCGCTCTTTTGATCTTCAAGAGCAGCTCTTCATTCTCAATACGATTCTTGCGTATCAAAGCTTTCACATCGGCTACTTTGTAATTTGTGTCTGCCCAAAAATAGACGTCAAGAAGGGCCGAATACCCATCCGCATATACGGGGTATTTCTTTATAGTTTTTTCCAAAATAGTTGCCGCTTGAGTATATTCTTTATTCCATGCATGAATACGCCCCATGAGTATTTCCGTATCGGCATGTCCGGGAACCTCTTCTAATATATGCTCGCATAGAAGAAGTGCGCGTTCCCTTTTTCCTTCTATAGCAAGATCGCGTGCAGTAGTGTATGCCTTATCGTAATCATCACTGTTGAATACACTATTGATCCAGACCATATCTGATTTACTTTCGGGATCCTCAAGTGCTATTTTTTCGTCCATTGCTCCCGGCAGTAATTTATTCTCCCTGGTTACATAGCTATTAATTGCTTTAAACCTTTTGAATTCCTCCTTGATCTTTTTTTCATTGTCCTCGTTTTTTGGGTTGAATAAGCTGAGGTCTGCCCCAATCTCATATAAAGAGGACCCAGACACACAGTGATTTCCTTCAATAAATTCCTGAATATTTCCCTTGTGTCTATATAAGGGAATAATTTTCTCTTCTTTAAAAAAGCCCTGGTGAACGAGGCCATCACCCAACCATGAAACGTTCTTTGGAATTGCCAGATCATACTTAGAATACAGTAAACCTGTTATTGAAGGCAGTATATCTGTATGAGCCACCAGGGAACCAATACGTGCAGGTTCTTTTAAGAGAGGGCTATAGATGATGAGAGGTACCTTATATCTTCCCAGATAATCTGTTTGTGGCAAATCGGTAAGATTATGGCTTCCGGTGATCACAAAAATGGTATTTTGAAATTCGGCCTTACGCCTGTACTGTTCCATAAATGTTTTGATAGCCTCATCTGCATATAATAAACTGGCAAAGATCTCATCATTCTTTTTGATCAGCCTTCTATTCCTGCTTGTCAACCCTTCCGAGTTAAGGATATTCTCAACCTCACTTCTGTATTTCTCATCTTCTGGAATATTGAATGGATTCTTTGTACTTAACGTAAGAAATACGTCCAGTCTTGGACGATAGGTGCTCTGAAAATCCTCATTCCACTTTCGAAATAATTCCCCGTCCGGATAACCCAAAGAAATGCCAGCTGCATCGGGCTCTTGTTGTGAAAATGAAGGGCCATATGCCTTTCTGCTCACCAATAGATCTACCTGTTCTTCAAATAAGAATTTCCCTAAGTTGTCTAAAGAACTATTTCCCCCATAATTAAAAGAGGTTTGGTATCCGTTATTCTTCAGTAGTCCAAAAAGGGTCTCTCTGTTAATCTTGGACGCAGTGTTGGTAAAACCACTTTCTCCAAAAGGCAAGGATCCGATAATTGATGGAATACTCGCCACAGATTCTCCTGTATTACTCAGAAAATGAGGCCAATACAATGATTCATTTAATAAGGAGTTTAAGTAGGGCATAAACTCTTTGTAGACGGCTTTTTCCCCTACAAAATCTGAACCTGCACCATCGATCACAATAAAGACCAAATTTGGTTTTTTTGTGCCAAGAGTAAAATAATCTGCCAGCTCATTTGGAGGATCAAGCTCTTTTAATAGAGGATATTCAACACTTCCTTCATATTTATTAAAGTCTAAAAAGCTCTGTGCCTGATGATACACCAGATATTGGGTTTTATTTTCATTTATGGGGTTTTTACGAGAGATCAGAGTGGCCAGGAAAAGACTGAAAAGGATGATGGTGAACGGGTACATCCTATTGATCAATCTATATATATTAGTTGTGAGCCTATAGAACAGAAACAAAAGAAGGCTACATCCTAACATAACAATGGGCGTGGCATAAAGGACTTTCACCGCATCATTGTTTTGGATCCTGTCAATAACCCCTACTCCTAAAATCTCATAGTACGATACATAGTAGTTTGTTAGCAAGCCTTCGGACACCAGCAAGATCAATAAGATCATTGCAATGGTCTTAAATCCAAGATCTGGTTTAATTCGTTCCAAAAAGTTGAATAAAAATGCAAGAAATAAGGCGCTTAATGCGGCAAACCCAAGATGGTGGATAACCAAAAGAAAAAAGCTCTTGTTAATAATGCCATCTAATACACCAGACCAGTACAGCCGGGTATTTTGATAAAAGGCCAGGCAGACCAGACAAAAGAAAAAAGACAATACAAGGCGTGTAAAGTCTTTAAGCCCCTTTCTTTTTGATCCTATGTTAATATCTACTTGCATACTTTATGCCTTGGCAAATCCTTTTCGTACCTGGGAACCCCATCCAGATTTTATCTTAAATAATTTCTTGTAATTTCCTCTTACTGATGACCATACAACTATGGGATGAAAAACGATGGGCTCAATGATCGCAAATAACATGAGTGTTAATATGTCACGCGTTTTGGAATACTGATTATAGGAGTATGTCTCCCATAGTATTGCATAAAATGAGAACATGATAGAAAACGTATAAATAGTGGCCGTAATGGCAACAAAAAACTCCCAATTTAAAATCCCTAAATAAAAAACTACGATAACCGCAATGCTTCCCAAGAATTCCAGGATAGGGGCAAGCCATTCATAAAAGAACCAATAGGGGTAACTTAACATGCCAAGCCTTCCGTACTTGGGGTTAAAGAACATATCCTTATGTGTATAGAGCGTTTCCAGATTTCCTCTGGACCATCTATCCCGCTGATTCATAAATATTTTTATGTCTTCAGGAACTTCTGTCCAACAAAGCGGATCCGGGATATAGGCAACATGATAAGGTGCTTCTATATCATGCATATGTCGTCTCATCCTGAAGATGATCTCCATATCCTCCCCTACTGTATTGGTGTCATAGCCTCCCACTTCCACTGCAATTTCCCGGTCAAAAAAACCAAAGGCGCCAGAAATGATCAAAAGACTATCTATTCTTGCCCACGCCATTCGGCCCAATAAAAAAGAACGGGTATATTCCAATAATTGGAATTTTGCCAGCCAATTTTTCGGTAATCGTATCTCTTCAAGTGTCCCTCCGGATATTTTACAGGAATTGGCTACTCTTATGACCCCTCCCACTGCTATCACCCTTTTTTCCGAGTGTTGGTAAAAAGATTTTACCACATGCAAGAGTGCATCGGGTTGTATTAGACAATCCACATCTATACATCCAACGTATTTATTCTCAGATAAAAAGATCCCCGCGTTGAGGGCGTCTGACTTACCGCCATTACTCTTGTCTACTACAGTAAGTTTAGAGAATGAACGTTGTGTGGATTTATAGATGCCTCTAATGGGTTTCGACTTTATTTTCGGATCTATCTTTCTATCGATCTTTTCGAGTTTATACCCTTCAATCAATTTCTGCAGGGTGTCATCCTTGCTTCCATCATTCACCACCATCACCTCATAATTCACATACTGCAGGGAAAGCAGCGATCTTACATTCTCAACGATGGTTAGGCCTTCATTGTAGGCGGGTGCAATAATGGTTATGCTTGGAGATAAGGGTGACCCCATGGTTTTTGAAATATCTCCAAAACTATTTTTATTCTTATAATGAATAGAATTACGGGTTGCGAGGTAGGCCATAAGGAAGTACAGCGCAAATAATACGGCCGAGAACACCATAAACACGATGTTCAAATATTCTAACAATATGTTGAATAGGCCGCCGTCCATTACTTCTTGGTGTCGTTTACATTTTTAATTTCAAGGTTCTCCAGATCAAAATTCAAAGAAAGTGACCGGCCGTTTTTTTCAGTATCTGCCCATTTTACAATGGCCTCTGGTGTATGATTAGCTGTTTGTTCAACAGCTAGTTTTTCAGTAAGCCTTTTTGCAATATTTTTTACCTTTTTCCGCACATCACGGTTAGGATCTTTGAATAAGGTTTGAAGAAAACACAGTTCTTTCTCATCGCCAAGGTCTAAGATCTCATCTAACAAAATAAGTTTAGATTCTGTATCACAATGGCGGAAAAGTTCTTCGAATATGCTAAAGCCATAAGAAGGAGGATCGCTTTCTTCAATGTTTTCTTCCTTAGTATGCTTCTCGATGCTTTTTGTCGCTATGGCGTCTACTTCGGTCTCAAGATCATCCCAGTCTACCAAAGAACAAGTGTCATTTTCTTCTTCTTGATGATCTTTGTCAGCTATTTTTTCTGCCTCATTTGTATCTAGTGCTTCGCCAGATGCAGGCAAGACGATTTCTACTCCATTCACCTCCATGGCATTTATCTCATCGATTAAGGCCGGTAATTGATCCGCTTCCGCCTCCTCGCTGATTACGAATGGTAGAAATTTAAAATTCAGGTATTCTACTTCGATGTTGCCCTCCAGGTCCGGGACCTCTACCCTGCTAAGAATATCCTCTAGCTCTCTTCTAAAGCCTTCATCGGGATGTACCTCTTCAAAACGAACATCTAATTGTGTAAGCTCTGGGTCTAACGTCTTTTTTTGTTTCTTTTTTGCCATTTTAGGTTGTTTTTGAACTACGATGGGTAAGAAATCCAGCGGTAAATATTTAGCCTCTATATCATTATCCTCAATATCTGAACGGTCCAGGATCTCATTCAGCTCTTCCATAAAACAATACTCAAAAACATCAAGATCTTCCAGGAATAATTCGCTTGCCTCTTCCGTGATCACTACTTTTTCTTCTACTGTTTCATGGGGTGGTACTATCTCATTTTTATCAATTTCACCGGGATTTTCAACGTCCCTTACCTCTTCATCAACCTGCATCTCCTCAGCTATTTTAATAGAAGGATCCAAATTCTCCTCAGGTAGCACTGTATTTGGACTTATCACATTGATGGTACTCAATGCTTTACTCTTTATATTGAAATTATTCTCATGTTCATAAATCTCAAACAAATATGGGATAATGTCATCTGAGCATAATATTCCCAGAGCATCTAAGATCACTATTTTGGTTGCCCGGTTTGATCTTCTGAATGCTGCCTTTAAAACCGGAACAGCTTCTTTAATACCAAACTCTTTAATACACTCAATAGCGGCCTGCTTAACTTCATCATCCTTGTGTTTTAAAAGCTCAGTTACTAAACAATTAGCATCTGTCTGATTGTAATGACGAATAAGTCTAAGTGAGAAGAGCACCACATCTTTATTCTTTGATGTAAGCCAGGCTCCAAAATTAGGAGGGATGAAATCTTCCTTATCGCGGAGAATTTCCAATATTTTGATTTGCTGCCATTCTGAAATAGCATATTTGTTCGTATCCAAAAAGTGGGAGATTCCTTCGTGTTTTAATGAAACAGCAGCAATCTGCGCCTGTTTACGTATCACACTTCTTTTATGATTAATAAAATTCTTGATAAAAGTATAGGCCTGTTCTACCTGCATCTGGGTCAACTCCACAATGCCCTTGGTAACAACCTCCCAGCGCCAGCTATTTAATTTTTGATAGGCATCCAGATGTAAATCGAAATCCTGATAAAGGGAAAGTAAACGTCGTCTGGCGTCCCCGGTAAGGTCGCGTTGAAGATCCAGCAAGATTTCTTTGAGAACGCTGCGATTGATGGGGTCTTTAATAAACTCCCTCATTTCCACCTTTAATTCTACGTATTCGTACTTTTCTTCCTTACTGGCATCTTCGCCATAAAAGAGAAAATTACTAATGATAGGGGTTAATTGTTTCCTGCGATCATTAATGTTCTTTGCTTTTGCAGACAAGCGGTTTCTGAAGAAAAATATAAAAGCAAAATAGAGCAAACACAAACTTCCAAACAAGACACTAAGATCCCACAAAAGATCCGTGTGGATCTTTGGAACACTTATGAGTGTAAATGATTGGTATGTTAATGCTATTCTAATCAATAACTAGCCCTTGTTTAATTCTCTTGTTACACGTACTAATAATTCTGATGGACTCACGGGTTTTGAGATAAAATCATTTGCCCCTAATTCGAAGGCAGAAAGCACATTCTCTTCATTACCTGCTGAAGAGATTATGATTATTGGCACCTTTGATTCTAAGGTATTCCTTACAAAATCGACCAGTTCCAGGCCAGAGAAATAAGGCATCATAATATCACTTACGATGATGTCTGGTATCTCTTTCTCCAATTCCTCTTTCACTTCCCTGCCATCACAGGACCAATGCACCTTGTACCCTGCCTTGTCTAAACGGTAGTTGAGCAAAGAAGCCAATAATTCATCATCATCTGCCAATAATATCTTTTTCATGATCCGTTTGGGTTTAATTCTCTTTCTTTAATCTGGTTACTTCAGCGTCTAAGGCAAATTCTACCAATGAATATTCCTTAACAAACTGTTGATACAGATAGTTCATTTGGTCGTAATTCTTGTCAGTACTGCAAAGCCCGTGTAATTGTTGTACCAGGATGAGCAGGTTCTGGGTTTTCATCATCGCCAATCCTGCTTTTATCTTATGGGTTGCAAATTGCAATTGTTCCAGGTCCCGGTTTTGGAGGTGCAGCTTGGCTTTACCAATGAATTCGAGGGCATTCCTTTTGTACAATTCTACCAGTTCCGCCAGCATCTCTACTTCTCCCATGCAATCTTCCAAAACGGCGCTCAGATTGAGTTTGGTAAACCCATCCGTATTAGGACGCAGGTCCGCGTCATCCTTCACAGTCCCTTGAAATATTGTTGACCCCTGGTTCGAAAATCCGTATTGGATCAATTTGTCCAGGAGTTCCTCAGCCGTGTATGGTTTTAAGATAAAATCATTGATGCCATCCCTGCTTGCTTTATCCTTATCCTTGGCTGTAAAATCAGCTGTTAGGGCAATTACGGGCACTTGTGCTATTCTCTCTTGTTCATTGATCCGTATGCGTCTGGTAATTTCGTAGCCATCTACCACTGGCATATGCAGGTCCATAAATACAACATCTATCATCTCCTCTTCCAATATTTGCAACCCTTCTACCGCATGTTCGGTAATAAAAAATGTACATCCCCAGCTCTTAAGTCGTTTTTTTATAAGCCATTGATTAAGGGCATTATCCTCAAAAACGAGGACCTTTAACGTATCAACAGATTTCTTGTTTAATTGCTTATTTGCTTTCATTTCTATAGTTTGTTTTTTAAGCAAGGGAAAATCCAGGATCATTGACAACTCTGTTCCCTCCTTCTGCTGATTTTGTATGGAAATTGTACCGCCAAGTTTGTCAACGATCTGTTTTACAATGATTAATCCAGATTCGGCACTGTCGTACTTAGTAAAAGTATGTTGGTCTGCTTGCTGAAATACATGGTAGATTTGCCTGGGATCTTCTTCGGCCTTACAGTTTGCCGTATGCTTTATGATAAATTCTATGGAACACTGGTTATTGTGAAGTGCTATTACGTGCGTACTAAACAATATACTTCCCGTGTCAGTGAATTTAATGGTGTTGCCTAAAAGACTTAGAAGAACCTCAGATAGTTTCGAAGGGTCTCCCAGCAAATTTGACGGAATATCTGAGTCCAGTCTTACTTCAAAGGAGATATTTTTATCCACAATCAACGTCTTACTTAAAAACGCAACTTCTTTGATGAGGTTGTGAATATGAAAGGGCACCATATTGAATTCCTCCATACCGGCTAAGAGTTTTGAATACTCTAAGAAGTCATTGAGGAGATCCATCAGGGATCTTGATGCCAGTTGTATGGCATACAGCTGTTCTTTTTGTAAAGTACTCAACGTGCCTTCTTTTAATAGCTCTGAAAAGCAGGCGATCTCGTTTAAAGGCGAGTCAAACTTGTGGATTATATTGGTGATATGCCTGGCCTGTTCTGCTGTAACCGAAGTACTGGATCTGGCATTCTCTCGATTTTGGGAAGTAGTCTCAATATTTTTTTGTTCAGGTCCCCAGATCCTTTCCTCTAGATTAATTTTAAATTGGTCAAAGGATTGTTTGAGTTGAGCTGCATCGGCAGTGTTTAATTCTTCAAAAGAGAAACTGTTAAGGGCTGCTTCTAATTCGGATATATGGCTAAGTAGGTTTTTTGATTCCAAGGGGTTCTATTTCGTCTGAATATTTCAATCTAAAATCCCCCATTATAGATGGGCTCACAATTAAATGTTACCTACACTGTGTATTGTGTTGTCAAATTGCTTTATTTGTAGGTCTAAAAAAGTGTTCAATGAAGTATTTCATCCAATTTTTATGCATTTTATCGATCCTCTCCTGTGCAGATTCGGAAAACAAAGACAATGAAGATCTGCTAGCGAAGGCAAAAAGAATCCATGAAGCTGTCATTACGATAGACACACATGATGACATTAATGTCCGAAATTTTACGGATAGTATCAACTATACACAACGTCTGGAAACACAGGTCAATTTGCCCAAAATGGCAGAAGGTGGCCTGGATGTAGCCTGGTTGATCGTCTATACCGGTCAGGATTCATTGAACGCAGCCGGCTATGCGCGTGCGGAAGAGAATGCAATGTCCAAATTTGAAGCAATTCACAGGCTGTGTGAAGAGATTGCACCAGACAAGATCGGACTTGCACTCACCTCAGATGATGTAAGATCTATACATGCATCTGGCAAGAAAGTTGCCATGATAGGAGTTGAGAATGCCTATCCCATGGGAGAAGATCTTTCCAATATTGAGAAATACCAGAAATTGGGAGCTCGGTATGTTTCCCTTTCACATAACGGTCATAGTCAGTTTGCAGATTCCAATACCGGGGAAGCAGATAGTATATGGCTATATAATGGTTTAAGTGAATTAGGCAAAAAAGCTGTATATGAGTTAAATAGATCAGGAATTATGATAGATATTTCTCATCCTTCAAAGGCTTCTATGATGCAGATGATAGCATTGAGCAAGGCACCAATTATCGCCTCGCATTCCTCTGCCAGAGCCCTATGTAATCACAGCAGAAATCTGGATGATGAACAATTGATGATGCTGAAGGAGAATGGAGGTGTTGTACAAACCGTTGCATTCAGTTCTTATTTGAACACTGATAAAAATAAGGCCCACTCAGAATATATGACGGAACTTTATAAGCAGGTAGCTGATTCTCTTGGCCTTCCCTGGTATGAAAGGTCTCAATTTCGTTCGCTTACCAAGCAACAACAGGGAGAGTTTATGGAAAACTATCCAAAAGTAATGGCCATGGGCAAGGAATTAGCAGCTTCCAGAACAGATGTGCCAGAGGCTGTTAATGTGTCGGATTTTGTGGATCATATAGATTATATGGTAGATCTCATCGGCATTGATCATGTAGGTATTAGTTCAGATTTTGACGGAGGTGGTGGTATTGAAGGTTGGTCTGACGCCTCTGAAACACTGAACGTAACCATTGAATTAGTAAAACGCGGGTATTCCGAGGAAGAAATAGCCAAATTATGGGGTGAAAATTTACTGCGCGTTTTGGACCAGGTACAGGCGGTTGCCAAAGAAATGAGTTAGACTAATCGTCCTCTCCGGCTAGCCGATCTTTCACATATTCTATCTTGGTCTTTCCATGAGGTAAGGGTTTTCCTTCCGGATCAAGATTCACCATAATGATATTATCTACAGTAAGAATAGTTTCCCTGTTCATTTTATTGCGTGCTTCGCATTTTAATACCAGAGAGGACTTACCAAATTTAACAACCTCTATCCCTATCTCCACTATGTCGCCCTGATGGGCCGTACTCATAAAATTGATCTCTGACATGTACTTGGTGACCACCTTCTTGTTCTCCAATTGAATAATGCTGTAAAGAACTGCTTCCTCATCGATCCATGAAAGCAAACGTCCGCCAAACAAAGTCTCATTGGCATTCAGATCTTCAGGTTTTACCCATTTTCTAGTATTAAATCGCATCTTCAAATATTTTGCACAAAAGTATTACATTTTCCAACCTATCTAATTCATAAGGTGAATACATGACAATTATTATTAATAATTAAATTCAGGATAGACAATATTGGCAATTGCTCAAAATTGAGCCGCCTGCACTCCTTTTTTCATTTGTTAAACATATCCAAAGGGCCTACTCTAATCATCAAGAAATTAAGAAATTGCTTAAAATTATAGATACATGGTCGTATTTGTAGACATGGACGAAGTTATGGCAGATACCTATACTGCCCATATAGAGCATTATAATGAGCGCTTTAATGAATCCCTGACAAAAGAGGAGTGTATGGGATTTGAAGTATGGCAAAAGGTACCAGTAGATAGAAAAGACACCATCTGGCAACATTATTATAAAGATGGTTTCTTTAGAAATTTGCGGCCCATACAGGATAGTATTGAAATACTTGAGGAACTGAACAAGAAATATTCAGTCTACATTGCCTCGGCTGCCATGCAATTCCCTAATTCGCTATTGGAAAAGCACCAATGGCTCGATGAGCATTTCCCTTTTATTCATTGGCGAAACAGGATTCTTTGTGGTGACAAGAAGATCTTGCGAGGGGATATACTCATTGATGACCGAAGTCATAATTTGGAGAACTTTGAGGGAAGGTCCATGATCTTTACTTCCCCTCATAACATTCATACCAATCACTTTGAAAGAATGAACTCCTGGCAAGATATTGCCAATGAACTCCTTTAAGAGTAAGATCAATTATGTTTATAACGCCGTTAACAAGTAATTCATTTTTACAGAAAGCCCCTCTTTGTATTTTCTAATTTTAATAAAACTTCAACGATGAACGATAGATCTACCGAGCTTCTGAGGTTTCGGCCCTTATTACCAAATGCCAAAGTAACAGATGATATGAGCCTGGATGAGCAGTTTCAAAATGCGACACTAAGGCCCATCATCAAATTCCAGAACAACCTTTTGATCGCCGCTTTCAGGAATTATACCAACAAGCATAAGAACTCCTTTTACGAACTCAACCTCCCTAAAAGACTTGAATATATTGAACGTGCGGTTCAGAAAGATGTGAAATTCAGGAATTCTCTCAAGGGAATGATCATTGGGCAGTTTACCGTTGAGGAGTATGAGGGGTATATCCAAAATTCTTCAGCCCTTAATAAGCGTATGATGACTATGGTCATTGAGAGATTAAAAGATCAGGTGCAATTGTTTGACCTTGCTCCCCTACTCTAACAAGGATTCTCCATTGAGGTTAGTGGTAAGGATATCACTCATAAGGTCAAAATATGGGCGTATGTTTTTGAAGGAATGGTTTACAACTTCTTGAAAATCGTCCTTAAATACTTCGTCATCTTTAAAGTTCCTCACAAATATGAATTGCTTTTTACGAATAAGGTCAATGTCCGGATGATCCCTGTCAAAGCCTTTAGGAGCTGTCTTTAGTTCTTCTCCAGAAATGCTCCCCCAGATCTTTCTAAAGTGAGGTTCTTCGATTACTTTTCTGAATGTTGCGGCATCCATTTCCAATTCTTTTCTTATTCTGAAAAGGTCTTCCTTGTTAGGGTCCCAGAATCCGGCAGCAATAAAGGTCTCCTCTGGTTTAAGCCGCAGGTAATAGCCCCCTCGCAGTCTGTTCCCTGCTCTGGAAAATGATCCTGCAAAATGTGTCTTAAAAGGCGTTTTGTCTTTAGAAAATCGAACGTCCCTATAAATCCGAAACATTTTCAATCGCTCAATGTCATCATGGAGTCGCATTTTCTCCATTAACTGCTGATAAAATCCCTTTACCTCACTCTCCAGCAATTTGTATTTATCCTTATGTTCATTGAACCAATCCCTATTATTATTGTCGGCCAGTGTCCTGAGAAAGGTAAAAGCCTTATCATTTAGAACAATTTTATCCATAGAGAATATTTTATGCAGATTTATATTAAAGTTAACCTTTTTAGCAGAGGGCCTTTTTAATTATTGGTTAATTTTATTTTGAAAAAAATATAAATGGATACACGGGCCATCATTACGAAAATAAAGGAACATAAAACACAGCCAAACCTTAAGTTTCGACTTAAAAAAGAAACGGAGGTGTTTACGAACCTACTTTTTCTATCCCTCTTTGATGCAGAAACACCTTTTGAAGAAAATTTACCGGAATTGGCAAAACAATTCGATCGTCTTGTGGAATTGGCTTGTTGGGACCCTCATAAACCCTGTTCATCTGCCTGGAATGATTACTTGCAGACCCTGCCAACAGTTCTGGAAAAACTTAATCTGGATGCCATGGCCATAGCCAGCTGCGATCCGGCTTCCTTATCTATTGAAGAAGTATACCTGGCCTATCCGGGGTTTTACGCCATTGCTATTTACCGACTGGCACATGAATTATATAAGAAAAAGTTTCCGTTGGTTCCCAGATTAATGACCGAATACGCTCATAGACAAACTGGAGTTGATATTAACCCTGGGGCCCAGATTGGAAAATCATTCTTTATTGATCATGCAACAGGCGTGGTCATTGGTGAAACCGCTGTGATCCATGATCATGTAAAAATATATCAGGGGGTAACCTTGGGAGCATTGTATGTTGCAAAAGAGCTGCGCGAAACAAAAAGACATCCTACCATTGAGAACAATGTTACCATTTATGCCAACGCCACTATTCTTGGAGGTGACACTGTAATTGGGGCTAATTCTATCATTGGCGGAAATGCCTGGTTAACGGAGTCTGTACCCCCTAATTCAACTGTATTTCACTCCCCGGAAATAAAAATCAAACGAAATGATAATGGGAAATAGTCTAACAGCGCTTATTGGAAATACTCCTTTGGTGGTATCCAAATCCTTAAATACCAATCCCAATGTACGTTTGTATTTTAAGCTGGAGGGTCAAAACCCGGGCGGGAGCGTAAAAGATCGGGCTGCCCTAAACATGATCGCCAGTGGATTAGAAAGAGGGACATTTACAAAAGATTCCAAATTAATTGAAGCTACCAGTGGCAATACCGGCATTGCCCTGGCGATGATCGCAAGTTTGTACGGGTTGTCCATAGAACTGGTGATGCCCGAAAATGCCACAGTAGAACGTGTTCAGACCATGAGGGCTTACGGAGCCAGTGTTACGCTGACCAAAGCTGATAATGGTATTGAAGGAGCCAGAGATTATGCAGAATCGAAAGTAAAGGACGAAGGGTATATAATGATCAACCAATTTTCTAATCCCGATAATTGGAGAGCGCATTACAAGAGCACAGGTCCTGAGATATGGCGAGACACTAACGGATCAGTTACTCATTTTGTGTCCTCAATGGGTACAACAGGTACAATCATGGGTACATCTGCATACCTCAAGGAACAACTGAACTCAATTGAGATCGTTGGGGTGCAGCCAACAGATAATTCAAGTATCCCCGGGATTCGTAAATGGCCCAAAGCCTATCTCCCCAAGATCTTTGACCCCAACAGGGTAGATCGGATCCTTGAAGTAAGTGAACAAGAGGCGAGGGAAATGGCAAAACGCCTTGCTAAAGAGGAAGGAATTTTTGCCGGAATGAGTAGTGGCGGCGCTACAGCAGCTGCTCTCAAAGTAGCAAATGAATTAGACCATGGCGTCATTGTCTCTATCATTTGTGATCGTGGAGATCGATATTTGTCTTCCGACCTATTCAACTAAGCGGTATTTACTTTTTAGCAAGAGGTGTGAAGAATTTCATTTTTTATCTTCAATCCGGATCTATTTATTCGGTTCCCCGATCTGACACCAATAAAGAATGAATAGCTTCTCCATAGCTCTCAAAGTCACTAAGATTATTGTGTTCCCCTCCTTCAATAGTAATAAATTCAACATCCTTGCCTTTCAGGCTGCGGTATAACTTTTCAGAGGATTGTATAGGCACCACCCGGTCCTGATCCCCGTGGAGAATTACAATAGAGCAATTCGCCGATTGAAGATACTGATACGACTTAAAATGATACTTCAAAAAAGAATTCACCGGAAGTATTGGAAATCTGTCCTGTGCCACATCGAGCAAACTATAAAAAGGGGTTTCCAAAACTAGTAGTGAGGGAGTATTTATGGAAACTAAATAAGAAGCCATTGCTGACCCCAGGGAACGCCCATATAATATTATATCCTCTTGTTTATAGCGGGCTAAAACGTACTGGTAAAATAGCTGTGCATCACTCAACAATGCCATCTCACTTAAGTTACCGGTGCTTTTACCGTAGGATCTGTAATCCATGACCACTACATCATAATTCAACTTAACAAAAGTTTGCACCACTTGTCCCCAACGAGAAAGGTCCCCGGCATTCCCATGAAAATAAAGGATAACCCCATATGGGTTCTCTCTTTTGAAATGGAGCGCATTCAGTTTGGCACCATCATCTGTGGTAAGGAAAAATTCTTCAAAGGGTTCATCAAAGGAAAAGCTGTAATTAGCAGGCAATTTACTTGGTAAAAAAATTAGTTTTTCCTGTAAGAAATAAAGCATAGTCAAGAATATTAGGATGCCCGCTAAAAGACCCAGTAAGGCCTTTTTGAATCTACGCATAGCGCTAGGATACATGGTGTTTTACATCAATGCTAGATCCCTCCAGATTTATTTTTTTTGGTTTTGAAGTTATGATATCAGAAAGCATTTTATGATAGGCTTCAAACGTATTTAAATTTTTGTGCCCGCCTCCTATAACCGTATAAAGTGTGGTTTGCGAAGGTTTTATCTTGGATAGTCTTACGCTGGTTTTATAGGGAATAAGATTATCATCTGTACCATGAATTATATGTATAGGACAATTCACATATTTCAACCATTTGTAGGTAGGCATAGGAAATTTAAGCAAAAGAGATAAAGGCATAAAAGGCATATATTTCTTTGCGATGTGTTTCAAACTGTAATAAGGAGCATCTAAAATAAGCATCCTGGGATTGTTCATAGAGGCCAATTTTGCGGCAAATCCGGAACCAAGTGAACGCCCATACAAAATGATATAATTCTCATCCACCTTTTGTTTAATTTTGTCATAAACTACCTGCATATCTCTTTTTATGGCCTTTTGAGTGCGCCTTCCGGTGCTTTTGCCGAATCCCCGATAATCAACCATAAGTACGTCGTAGCCATGTCTGGTGAAATCAACAGCAAACTTCCCCCAACCTTTAATACTTTTGGAATTGCCCTTTAGATAGAATACTATTCCTTTAGGTTCTTTAGCTTTAAACCGCAGGCCATTGATAACGGCTCCATCCCTGGTTTCAATATTGTATTCTTCCGTCTCCTGATGTTCATAATGGAATTGGAAATCTGCCGCCAACTTTTCGGGTTTGAACATGAGGTAATCCTGTAAAATATACACCAATAAGCTTATTATAAAATAAGCTACGGCAAGAAAGATGATAAGATATCCCCACAAAGGCATTCAGTACTATTTCAGAGTAAGGTACAAATTAATAAAAAAGCAGTTTTTCAATCTCTGGATGTTCTAACTTTTATTAGCTCAGATCCATCGTTTTCTTTTAAAATATATCAACATAATGATGAGAATCACAAACATTACTCCCAGCACCACAAAATAACCATTTTCCATATGTAATTCTGGCATATTGTCAAAGTTCATTCCATAGATACCTGCTATAAAAGTAAGAGGAATGAATATAGAGGCCATGATGGTAAGAACCTTCATTACTTCATTCATTTTATTGCTGACATTACTCATGTACATTTCCGTGAGGCTCATGACCATTTCCCTATATATTTGAAGGGACTCATTGATCTCAACGCAATGATCTAGCGCATCCCTAAGAAATAACTTGGTATCCTTGGTTATCAAAGGATGTTCTGTATCGATAAGTCTTCCTATTAACTCTCTGACCGGAGCAATGTATCTTCTGATACGCAATACCTCTTTTTTTAATTCCTGTATTTTTTGTGCAGTCTTAGGTTTTGGTTTTTGATAGACCTCTTCTTCTAATAGTTCCATCCGCATACTTATACTTTCCAGTACCATAAAATAATTATCGATAATGGCATCTAGTAATGCGAAGAACAAATAGTCTGCTCCCCTGCTCCTTATCCTTCCCAGTTTCCCTTTTAAGCGTTGTCTTACCGATTCAAAAACATCTTCCTTTAATTCCTGAAATACAAGTAGCTCGTTTTCCAATAGGGTAATGGCCACATGCTCCACCACAATTCGCTGTTCCTCATCAAGGTACATCATTTTAAATACGCCAAAAATATAGGTCTCGTATTCATCTATTTTCGGTCGTTGCTCTGTATGTACGGCATCTTCGAGCGTTAAAGGATTCAGTTGAAAAACTTTGCCTAATTTCTCGATAAAACCTTCATCACTTAAGCCAATCAGATTGATCCATTTTATTTTATCACTTTTCTCCCCTAACAGAGTTTCTACATTCACCGGACTATATTCTTCCAGCGTATCCTGGGAATACTCGATCACATCCAGGGTACTAACAGCATCATCGCGGTCACCCAGATAGGTAATGGTTCCGGGAGCTTTCCCTAATTTCTTCTGGATCTTCGATTTCTTTTTGTTGTTAAGTTTAATTGGCAATTGCATCTTGGCCATATATAAAGACTTTCATTAAAGATATAAACAAAATAAAGCTATTTGAATTCCGTGTTCTTTAAAATCAACCCAGAGCCCGGGGCAACGTACGGTATTAGTATTTTTTCATTCGTGCTAAGCGCCTTTCTCAGGGAATCGAACTCCAACTCTCCCCTGCCAAGAAGGACTAAAGCCCCCATCATCATCCTTATCTGATACCTCATAAATCCTGCTCCTTTAACCGAAAGTATGTAACTTTTATCAGGAAAAAAATTGGCAGTGAACTCTTTATTTTCTTTGATTTCACAATGGTCTATGGTTCGTGTCACTTTCGTATTGGGCTGAATCCTTGCTGTGAAATTTTGAAAATTATGCGTCCCTTGAAATATTTTGGCAGCACACATCATTAAGGGTAAATCTAATTCCTCCAGGAAATTTGCCATAAAAGGTGCGCAGAATGGATGATTCTTGGTGCCAAATGAAAAAATATAATCATACTCTTTGATCTTTGTGTCTTGTATGATATTCTGTTCAGGTATTGCCTCCTGCATACCTAATATTTGAATATCTGATGGAAGGTTCTGGTTAAAATCATGAACGAAGGCCGGTATATCTTCAATAGGTGCTACAGGTGTCAACAATTGAAATGCCATTTTTAAAGCCGAAACTTTCGAATCGGTCCTTCCTGCCCCTAAAATTTTGTACTGTTTTCCCGGGTCAATGAATTTCAATGTTTTAAGAAGCATTCCTTCTATGGTTTTCTGTCCCGGCTGCTTTTGCCAGCCACTGTATCTGAAACCCAGGTATTGTACCCAAACTAGATAAGCATACTTGGTCTTACTCATAAATTCTTTTGAAGTTAATAAATATACCTATTCCAAATGTTAACTGAGCAGGCAATGGACCAATCTCATAAATGCGAGTTTTTTTTGAGTATCTTCTGATGCCATTTACTTTCTGAACCAACATGCTATTTAATATTTTTTGGTAAATTGACGTATAACAACTAAACTAACTATCATGAGTAAAAATCCAACAACAAAACCACCTGCTTGGTTCTGGGTTGTCAGTGTACTGGCTTTATTATGGAACCTGTTGGGGGTAATGAATTATTTGGGAAACGCCTTTATGAAAGAGGCGATCAAAGCGGAGATGACCCCTGAACAGGTCGCATTAATGGAAAGTACTCCTGCATGGGTAACCGCCGCCTTCGCTATAGCAGTATGGTTTGGTGCTGCTGGTTGTGTAGGCTTATTACTGAGAAAAAAATGGGCTAAATCTACCCTTGGCATGTCCCTTATTGGGGTACTTGTGCAAACTGGATATGGTTTTTTTATGACCAATGCGGCTGAAGTTTATGGACAGACCCAAGCCTTCATCGTTCCATTAATGGTCATTGCCATTGCCGTTTTGCTGATATTTTTAGCACGTATGGCTGAGCGTAAACTGTGGATCGTTTAATCCTCCATTAGAACCAAATAATTCTCTTTAATAGGGAACAAAGGATATTTCAAAAGTTCGCTATGGGCCAAGAATAAGCCTAAGTGAACTGCCTGTTAAGTTCCATTAATTAAAACCTATGAACACCATCCAAGCTTCTAAAAGGATCGAAATCGTGGATGCCTTAAGAGGTTTTGCCCTGGCCGGGATAGTCATTGTTCATATGGTTGAAAATTATATAGCGGCACCTTTTCCGGAGGGGACCATGGAAGCTACACACCAGGGTATCGCCGATTATTTCGTAGATGGTTTTATTTTCCTGTTCTTAAGAGGCAAATTTTTTGCTTTGTTCTCTTTTCTTTTTGGGTTGAGCTTTTTCATACAAATGGACAAAGCACAAAAAAAAGGTTTGAATTTTGGAGGCCGATTTTTATGGCGGTTACTTATCTTATTGGTTATAGGGTATTTTCACAGTCTTTTTTATAGAGGCGACATCCTTACTATTTACGCTCTTTTGGGAATTCTTTTGATTCCTTTCTACAAGCTGAATAACAAATGGATACTGGTCCTGTGTGCGGTATTGTTTCTTGGAATTGGTCGAGATCTTATTTTTATTTTTTTTGAGGCCAATAATCTATTTGTTAAGGGTGAACTTACACCAGATAGTTCCTTGATATTACACTATTATAACACCTTGATGGACGGGTCACTCCTTGAAGTATTCAAAAGCAATGCCTGGGATGGCCATCTAATGAAAATGGATTTTCAATTGGGTATCTTTTCCAGAGGCTACTTAACATTTGGTTTTTTCTTGCTTGGATTGTACGTGGGTCGCATTCAATTTTTTAGGAATTTCCTCAATTATGGGACACAAATTAAACGCTTACTCTATGGTTCATTGGGGTTATTCCTTTTATCGATCATAATTGGTTTCTTTTTCTTCGCACAACTGGGGCCCAATGTAACCTTTGATAATTGGTATGCCATGAATGGTTTAACTGCCATGGATATAAATAACCTGGCCATGACCATGATCATTCTAAGCCTATTTATGATGGCCTTTAAAGGTGGCAGAATGAAACGTTGGTTAGAACGATTTATTCCTTACGGCAGAATGGCCCTGACCAATTATATAATACAGAGCATTATCGGTACATTTATTTTTTATGGATGGGGACTGGGTTATCTGGGCCAGATCCCAAATGTTTATATTTTCTTATTAGCACTGCTTTTTATTGCCCTTCAAATGATGTTCAGTGCATGGTGGATGCGCAATTTTTATTATGGGCCCTTTGAATGGTTATGGCGAAGTCTTACCTATTTCAAATTTTTCCCAATGAAAAAGTCGTAATAAGGAAATCTTTTCTTAAACCTTGATAGGGCAACATAGGGCATTCACCACACTTTTTATAGCATACTCAACATTCCTTACCGTTCACCGAATTGATTGAAATAAAGGTCTTATACTACTCGTTCTTATTTCGACAAATCAAATTAATCCCAAGTCAGCAAATTTATGAAGCACCTTTTACAACTTATCACATGGAAAAAGTGCTTTATACTTTCCTTCAGTATTCTACCGTTATTGATATTTTTCAGTTTCTACGGACTTTACACCAACAAATTCTACTTTCTGAAAGTGGACAATTACATATTTACACTGCTTATGATCATCCATGTCTGGTTTTTAAATGCGTTGCGACAACTAGAGAAAGAACCTCACCTGCATATGAACATAACCCGCAATTTGGAATACATCATGTACGCTATCTTTTTAGTGTACCTGTTTAAAATAATGGAAACCTCTTATATACTGCTAAGCTATTTTGAGTATCCAGATGTTGTGCTCCCTCCTACTTTTTTACCGGTCGGACTTTTCATTCTAAGCCTTCAATTCATTTTAATGATCATAACCTTTGCTACATTTAAACATAGAAGAGAACGAATTGGCCCATATCGTTTCGATAGGGTTCATAAATAATAAGCCTCATGAAATAAACATGAGACCTATGTGCTATGGCAGCACAAAAAAACCCCGCTAGTAGCGGGGTTTGTTTTTCTAGAGTTTACTGATAAACCCACCATATAGATCCTTGAGCTTATAACCTTTGGTATATCTGTGTTTACTCAGCTTCTTATTCACTACCAATCCCCAAAGCAGAAATTCCTTAAAAAAATAAGAATCGCTTTTGGATACCTTGGGTTGATGCTTGCTAATCAATTCTTGCAATGGAGGAATACTGTCTAGCGCTTTTCGATATTCTGCGTCTGTCTGGTCATCTAACAATTCAATGCCTTCCCTATCAAAGAACCATAGAATAAGATCATCATAAGGGCCTTCCATGTCTTTCTGCTCCAATTTTAAAATAGCAGGGAAATAATTTGGAAAGAGACTTTTTATAGCGTCATCTATCAACATTAGCGCCACTGCGTCTGCACCCTCTTGTTCCCCTTCATACACCAATTCTATTTTTCCGGTGATTGCCGGTATAACACCCATAAAATCTGAGAGGCGAACACTGGTCTTTTCAATGCCCTGCGAAAGCGCTCTTCGTTCTGCAGTACTTAAAAGATTTTCATAAGCTGTTATACTGGTACGCGCACTTACGCCACTTTTGGCATCTACAAATTCACTGATTCGGGCCTCAAAACTAATTTGTTCCAGGAGGTCCTTGGCCAAATTGGGAACATAAACAGTATTGGTTTGGCGCTCATCCAGCATGGCTTCCTGTGCGGTAATCTTTCTCGCTGTACCTATCTCCTTGGGATAGTGGGTCAGTATTTGAGACCCTATTCGATCCTTAAGTGGCGTTACAATGCTTCCGCGGTTTGTATAATCCTCAGGATTTGCGGTGAACACAAATTGAATATCTAGTGGCAAGCGTAATTTAAAGCCCCTGATCTGAATATCACCTTCCTGTAAAATATTAAACAAAGAAACCTGTATGCGGGCTTGCAGGTCCGGAAGTTCATTGATCACAAAAATACAGCGGTTAGCCCTGGGGATCATTCCAAAATGGATCACCCTGTCATCTGCATACGATAATTTTAAATTTGCAGCCTTTATTGGGTCCACATCACCTATAAGATCGGCCACCGTAACATCTGGTGTTGCCAGTTTTTCATAGAATCGTTCATCCCTGTGCACCCATGAGATGGGTGTATCATCTCCCTTTTCCTGAATAAGTTGCCTGCTATATCTGCTGATCGGTTTCAGGGGATCATCATTGATCTCAGATCCTTCCACCACGGGAATATATTCATCCAATAAATGAACCATTAGTCTTGCCAAACGAGTTTTAGCTTGCCCCCTGAGGCCCAATAGGTTAATGTTATGCCGCGAGAGAATGGCTCGCTCTAATTCCGGGATCACAGAGTCTTCATACCCCCATACACCCGTAAAAGAATCTTTCCCTTCTTTGATCCTTTGCCTTAAATTATTCCGTAACTCATCTTTAATTCCAATAGACGTATATCCGGCCGCTTTTAAAGCACCTAGCGTTTTTATTTTCTTGTGGTCTAATTTCATGTACAATTGATGTTTTCTTTAGTGTATAGCAATTTTATTTTAATCTCTTTCGTCTGTTCTGTTCATAATCCTCGAAGATCATTTCTCCCAAGCCTTGTAAGCCTGTAAACAGTGCCTTCCCTTTATTCGCCTCTGTGAAATGCCGAACAAACTGCATTAAATAAGGGTCTTGAGCAATCATAAAGGTAGTAATAGGGATATGTAATTTGCGTGCTTGCCTGGCCATATTGTAACATTTTTCCACAATGTAATCGTCTAATCCAACACTGTTTTTATAGTAATTACCATCTGGCAATCGCAGGCAACTGGGCTTTCCATCAGTGATCATAAAGATCTGTTTGTTGGTATTCTTTTTTCTGCGCAACATATCCATAGCCAACTGCAACCCGGCTACGGTGTTGGTGTGGTAGGGCCCAACTTTCAGGTAGGGAAGGTCTTTGATCGGTATAGGCCAGGCATCGTTTCCAAAAACAAGTATGTCCAGGGTGTCTTTTGGATATCTTGTAGTTATTAGTTCCGCCAGTGCCATGGCCACCTTTTTTGCCGGTGTAATTCTATCTTCCCCATACAAGATCATACTGTGACTGATGTCTATCATAAGTACGGTACTCATTTGAGCCTTATGATGTGTATCTTCTACAACCAGGTCATCCTCAGTAAGGGAGAAGCCATCCAGCCCGTGATTTACCTGCGCGTTCTTAAGGCTCTCGGTCATGGAGATCCTATCTAAAGAATCTCCGTAACGATACTCCCTGAAATCTCCTGTATGTTCATCTCCATGCCCGGATTTACCGGTTCTATGGTTCCCTGAACCACTGCGTTTTATCTTACCAAAGATCTGATCGAGGGCCCGTTGCCTTATGATACGTTCCATTTTAGCGGTAATAGATAAAGATCCCTCTCCGGGATCTCCTTTCCCTTCTCCCCCATCACCCTGTTCAATCTCTTCTCGTAAATATCCCTTCGCTTTTAGATCTTCTATAAAGTCGTCAATAGTATAGTCCTCGTCTGTAAGATCGTATTCTTTATCTAGTTCACGAAGCCAATCCAGGGCTTCATCTACATCACCGGAAGTATGCGTGATCAATTCCTGAAAAATCTCAAAAAGTTTTTCAAACGGAGTTTGATCCGGAGCGGTATAGGTAGTAAAACGAAAGCCTGTTCTTGTTTTCATAGCCATTGTATAAAAATACTATATTTCATAAAATGCATGGATGTTTTAAAGAAACCTTAACGGTTTGCGTTATTTTCGTTTCAATGGTCACACTTACCTCAAAATTTTTAGAAGCTTTTATTACCACGGCACCACTATGGATTGAAAGGCAATTTGAAATAAAACAATTTGTATTTCCGGAGATCGATCCTAAAGCTGTTCTGGAAATTAACATCCCTGAGAAGTTGCGATTGGGGCATAAAATGGAGCATCTTTTTAAAAATTGTCTAAAAGGTCAGGTATACTACGAACTCCTGGCACACAATATCCCTATTAAAAGAGATAATAGGACCATTGGGGAAATGGACTTCCTTTTAAGGGATAATAGAGATAACCAAATACTTCATTTAGAATTGACCTATAAGTTTTATTTAATAGATCCCACCCTCGGTGAACCAGTCTATCAATTGATAGGGCCCAATAGAAATGATACATTCTTTTCTAAATTGGAGAAACTAAAAAATACGCAATTCAAAATTCCATTTACCGCGGAAGGAAAAGAACAACTTTCAAAGCTTGATATTGGAACAGAAAACATAAAGCAAGAAGCTTGTTTTAAAGCTCAATTATTTACACCCTACAAGCGTTCAAAGATATCTATAAATCCCTTGAACACTAATTGTTTTGCGGGGTTCTGGATTTCTTTAGATACCTTTACCTCGTCTGATTTCCTGGGCTATGAATACTATTTACCTTCTAAAGATGAATGGATATTAATGCCTTGTAATACAGTATCTTGGATGTCCTATAATGAAGTTTTAATAGAATTAAATACCTTGCTCTCTAACAAGCGATCACCCCTGGTTTGGATGAAAAAGACAGTGTCGGTTTTTGAAAAATTATTTGTTGTTTGGTGGTAATTATTGTGCCAACTAAAAAACCATAAAAAAGGATCAATGGCGCTCCTCTAAAACTTTGACCACATCTTCAAGGCTAACTCCTTTGGCTCGTAATAAGATCAGATAATGAAAAAGCAGGTCGGCTCCCTCGTTGAGGAAACGTTCCTCATTAGAATCCTTAGCTTCAATTACCACTTCTACAGCCTCCTCTCCTACTTTCTGTGCTATTTTATTGATCCCTTTTTCAAAAAGTGACGCCACATAACTCTTTTCAGAAGTGGCATTACGTTGCCTATTGGCTATAACACTTTCCAACTCCGTCAAAAAACCATAGGATGCGCTGTTCTCAGTATTCCAGCAAGTGTCGGATCCCTTGTGACAGGTAGGACCCTCAGGAATTACGGATACAAGTAAGGTATCCTGATCACAATCTACCTTTATTTCTCTAACAGTTAGAAAGTGGCCGCTTTCTTCTCCTTTGGTCCAAAGTCGTTTTTTAGTCCTGCTGTAAAAAGTGACCTTCCCTGTATCTAATGTGCTGTTCAGTGCTTCCTGATTCATATAGCCTAGCATCAGAATATTCTTTGTTTGGGCGTCTTGAATGATAGCCGGCACAAGTCCGTCGTTATTTTTATTAAAATCTACTTTCATTTTTAGCTTTTTATTGATGTGATAACTTTTTACACCCGCATGGGGATATTCCGTTCCATTAGAAAATTCTTCAGGTCCAGGATCTCAATTTCTTTAAAATGGAAAACACTGGCAGCCAATGCAGCGTCTGCCTTTCCCAACGAAAAGGTGTCCGCAAAATGCTCCATATTCCCCGCGCCACCGGAAGCAATAATAGGGATGTTTAAGGTCTCGGATAATTGGGCAAGTGCTTCATTGGCAAATCCATTCTTAGTTCCGTCATGGTCCATGGAAGTAAAAAGGATCTCTCCTGCTCCCCTTTCCTCCACTTCTTTGGCCCATTCGAATAGATCAATATCTGTAGGTACCTTTCCCCCAACCAAATGCACTTTCCATGTCTTATTCACTCTTTTGGCATCAATAGCTACCACGATACATTGTGAGCCAAATTTTGCAACCAAGTCATTTATCAGTTCCGGATTCTTAACGGCCGATGAATTTATAGAGATCTTGTCTGCCCCATTGTGTAGCAATTTACTCACATCTTCAACGGAAGAAATACCACCGCCCACTGTAAATGGAATGTTTACTTTTTCAGCGACCCTTTTAACCAAATCGGCAAGGGTCTTACGTTCTTCTTCGGTAGCAGAGATGTCAAGAAATACAAGTTCATCAGCTCCTTCTTTGGCATAACGCTGCGCCAATTCAACAGGGTCTCCGGCATCGCGGAGATCCACAAAGTTAATTCCCTTTACCGTGCGTCCATTCTTAATATCGAGGCAAGGAATGATCCTTTTGGTCAGCATTTAGTTCTCATTTTTAGTATTCAGATCCAAGCCTTCGTAAAAGCCCAGGTCTTTGTTCTTCATTACCTTAATCCAAAAGGCGATCTGACCCGTATGATAAGACAAGTGTTCCACTACATGCAGTATGATACCCAGACCACTTAATTTAAATCCCTGAACATAATAGGTTTTGGTCAATTCATTTGCGTTTAAATCATGCAGAACAATTTTAACTTCATCCAAAAGCTTCCGTAACTGTTGGTTTAGTTCTTTTGCACTATAGTTATACGAAACGGAAAATTCTAAATCGCGTTGTCTAAGGTCTTCCTTAGCCCCCAAACCGGAAAGAATATACTGTGTGATATTCCCTTTCAGATGTATAACTATAGTTCCAATACTATTGGAGGCATCATTTGGTTTTTTCCATAGTTCTTCCTCAGTTAAGATGGCCGTACTTTTGGCTATCATCCTGAGGCTTTCTTCCATTCTGTAAATGGCATTATCCATAAAATCTATGGCCAGATCCGATCTGTTCTCATTCATGATTTTATAATAAATCCTTCGAGTTGTTTTAAACTAATTCTGTTCTCATAAATGGCCTTGCCAATTATGGCTCCTTCACATCCAAGCTCCTTCAAAATATTCAAATCCTCATATTTTGCAATACCTCCGCTGGCAACAAGACGTATGGCAGTTGAGTGATTAGCTGTTTTTTGTAAGATTTTTTTATAAAGAACTACCGAAGGGCCTTGAAGCATTCCATCCTTACTGATGTCTGTACAAATAACGTATTTAATTCCTTCTTTCTGATAGCGTTGTATAAATGGGATCAACTCCTCTGTAGAGGACTCCTGCCATCCTGAAACGGCTATCTTTTCATCCATTGCATCAGCTCCTAAAATGATCTTCTCTGTACCAAAACGAGATAACCACCCAAGGAAGGTTTCACGGTCTTTCACTGCAATGCTACCTCCTGTGATTTGATTTGCACCAGAATTGAAGGCAATACGCAGGTCCTCGTCTGATTTTAAACCGCCGCCAAAATCGATCTTTAATGATGTTTTGGAGGCAATTTGTTCCAGGATCTTGTAATTCACTATATGTTTAGACTTGGCACCATCAAGATCTACCAAATGCAGGTGCTCAATACCATGTGCCTCAAACGTTTTGGCAACTTCCAACGGGTCCTCATTATATACCTTTTTTGTGGTGTAGTCCCCCTTGGATAGCCGAACACAACTCCCTTCAATAATATCTATGGCCGGTATGATCCTCATTACTGGTTTTCTCTTAAGTTCACAGGGTTACAAAATTCTTTAAAATACGTTCCCCAACATCACTGCTTTTTTCGGGATGAAACTGCACTCCCCAGAAATTGTCCTTGCACATGGCACTGCTATATGACAGTTCATAGTCTGAGACCGCAATGGTCTCCTCACACAAGGGTGCATAATAGCTGTGAACCAAATAAATATATTCTTTCTCAGCAACATCTTTAAAAAGAGGTGTTTTTAAGTTCGTGATCTGATTCCAGCCAATTTGAGGTACTTTTACCTTGTTAGTGAACCTTGACACATCTACATCAAAGATCCCCAGACCCAAGGTGTCACCTTCTTCCGAATACCTGCACATTAGCTGCATCCCCAAACAAATTCCCAATACTGGTTGTGTAAGCGTGGGAATTAAGACATCAAGACCACTCTCCTTTAATTTAGACATGGCACTACTTGCTTCGCCAACACCAGGAAAAATCACTTTGTCTGCTTCTTGTATGGTATTTTTATCACTACTTAAGGTAGCCGTATAGCCAAGACGTTGCAAAGCAAATTGAATGCTTTGAATGTTTCCTGCACCGTAGTCTATGATCACGATCTTCATAATCACCTTTTATAACATACCTTTTGTAGAAGGCAAGATCATCTTTTCCTGGTCTCGTTTTACTGCCATTTTAATAGCCTTTGCAAATGCTTTAAATATTGCTTCAATCTTATGGTGTTCATTGGTTCCCTCTGCTTTAATATTGAGATTTGCCTTGGCACCATCTGTAAAAGATTTGAAAAAATGAAAAAACATCTCAGTAGGCATATCACCTATCTTTTCACGTTTAAAATCTGCCTCCCACACCAACCAGTTTCGACCACCAAAATCAATGGCTGCTTGTGCGAGACAATCATCCATTGGAAGGCAAAAGCCGTAGCGCTCAATTCCTAATTTTGAGCCCAGTGCTTCGTAAAAAACCTCTCCAAGTGCTATAGCGGTATCTTCAATAGTGTGGTGTTCATCTACTTCCAGATCACCAGCCACCTTAAGAGAAAGGTCTAATTGGCCATGACGTGCTAATTGATCTAGCATATGATCAAAAAATGCAAGTCCGGTTGAAATATCGGAAATGCCCGTCCCATCCAAATTCAATTCGATGGTAATTTGCGTTTCTTTTGTGTTTCGTGTATGGGAGGCTATTCTGTTTTTGCCAACTAAATATTGATAGATTGCTTCCCATGATCCCGTTTCCAAAGCAATAACTGATCTTACTTTTTTTTGATCTACAGTGATCTCATTGACACCGAGGTTCAGGTTATTTTGTATTAATATACCTTTTGCATCTAGGTTCTTAGCCAATTCCATATCGGTAAGTCTATCCCCTATTACATATGAGTTTTGCAGATCATACTCCTCGGAAAAATAATCGGTTAGTAGTCCGGTTGCCGGTTTCCGCGTATCGGCATTTTCGTGAGGATATGTTTTGTCTATCAACACTTTATCAAAAACGATCCCTTCTTGTTCCATTGTGGCCATGATGAATTTATGTACCGGCCAAAAAGTATCCTCGGGATATGATTCCGTTCCTAAGCCATCCTGATTGGTGACCATTACTAATTCATAAGAAAGTTCTTTGGCTATTTTGCCCAGATAAGTGAAAATACCCGGATAAAAAATTAGTTTTTCGAAGGAGTCTATCTGCTCATCAGCAGGCTCTTTAATGAGTGTCCCGTCCCGGTCTATGAACAATACCTTTTTTTTCTGAACTGTTTTCATATTACTTCTTTTAGCACCCTTATCAAACTATCGTTTTCTGCCGGCGTTCCCACTGTAAACCGCAGTGTATTTAAACAAAGGGGTTGGCCAGAACGGTTTCTCACTATTATACCCTTCTCTAATAATTGCTCATATCGACTCGCTGCATCATCAACTACTGCTAAAATAAAATTAGCCTCACTTGGGTATATATGTTTCACGAAAGGAATAGATCCCAGGGCTGTTTCAAGTCTTTTTCGTTCTTTGACAATTGTGGCAACCTCCTGCTCCACATCATTTTTTTGAAGAAGCCTTTCTTTTGCCTTGATTTGCGTTAATTCGTTCACATTGTACGGAGGTTTTATCTTATTTAAGATACCAATGATCTCTTTGGATGCAAAACAAGATCCCAATCTAATAGCTGCCATGCCGTACGCCTTGGACAAGGTTTGAGTAACTACCAGATTTTTATAGTCAGACAGATCTCCCAACCAGCTTTCTTCGGTTGAGAAGTCTACGTAGGCCTCATCTATAACCACCAGGCCCTGAAAATTTTCCAACACCCGTTTTATCTGATCTCTGGGGATACAATTCCCTGTGGGATTATTAGGAGAACACAGAAAGATTATCTTAGTATTCTTATCAACGTTGGCAAGGATCTCATTGACATTAAGTGAAAAAGAGGAGGTTAGTAATACCTTCCTGTTCTCAATAGCATTAAGTGATGCCAAAACACTATACATGCCATAGGTAGGAGGAACTGTAATTACATTGTCCATAGAAGGCTCACAAAAGGCACGGAAAAGAAGGTCGAGTACTTCATCACTGCCATTTCCCAATAAAATATGGTCTTGCTGAACCCCTTTAATGGCGGCTAAGGTTGCTTTAAGGGATCTTTGTTGAGGATCGGGGTAACGATTAACCCCATTTTCATTTGGATTTTCATTGGCATCCATAAAGATCTTTTCGGAACCATCTGAGACGTACTCATCTCTGGCTGAAGAATACGGTGTCATGGCCTTTACATTCTCGCGTACCAGTTGAAACAAGTCAAAATTCAAGGATGTCTTTTCCTTACTCATTCATCTAACCAATTAATTCACTGTTTCCTTTAATTTGTTCAACCGCAGCGTAACTGCATTTTTATGGGCCGCTAATCCTTCTGCCGCTGCCATGATTTCAATGGTTTCACCCAGAGAAAGTATTCCTTTTTCAGATATCTTTTGAAAGGTGATGCTTTTCATGAAGCTGTCTAAATTTACACCGCTGTACTGTTTTGCATAACCATTAGTGGGTAGGGTATGGTTAGTACCCGAAGCGTAGTCTCCTGCGCTTTCCGGGGTATAATTCCCAATAAAAACAGAACCTGCATTGGTGGTATTATCCAGGTAATACTGTTCGTTTTTCACACAGAGAATATAATGTTCCGGGGCGTACTCATTTATCAATGCTACAGCATCTGTATCTGAAGGAACAAAAATAAGTTTACTATTGGCGATCGCTTTCCGTGCGATCTCCTTTCTTGGAAGTTCCTCTAGTTGCTGCGCCACTTCTTTTTCTACTTTTTCAATGATATTTTTTGAGGTAGACACCAGGATCACCTGACTATCCGTGCCGTGCTCAGCCTGACTCAAAAGATCGGACGCCACAAAACTTGGCTCTGCTGTTTCATCTGCCATCACCAATAACTCACTGGGGCCCGCAGGCATATCAATTGAAATGCCGTACCTGGTAGCCAACTGCTTGGCTACGGTAACATATTGGTTGCCCGGGCCAAAGATCTTGTAGACTTTAGGCACACTCTGTGTTCCAAAAGTTAAAGCAGCAATTGCCTGGATGCCCCCTACTTTAAATACCTTGGTTATCCCGCAAAGTTTCGCTGTATATAGCACCACGGCAGGCAACTCACCTTTCTTGTCTGGAGGTGAACAAAGTACTATGTCCTCGCAACCAGCAATTTTAGCAGGGATGGCCAACATTAATATTGTAGAGAACAGAGGTGCTGTACCCCCAGGGATATATAATCCCACTTTTTGAATGGGTCTTTTTTCCTGCCAACACTCTACGCCCGGTGATGTTTCCAGCTTTACTACAGGTGTTGCTTGCGCTTCATGAAAGCGTTTGATATTCTGATAGGCTTTTTGAATTGCCCTTTTTAGGGGTTCTGAAATTGATTCTTCTGCCCCAGTAAGAGCGTCCTCTCCTACTTGAAAGTTATCTACGGTTACACCATCGAACTTTTCGGTATAAGATCTTAAAGCCTCATCACCTTTTTGTCCAACGGACTTAAAAATAGCATTTACTGTTGCCTCAATGTCACCAACCTTTTGCGTTGGCCTGGCAAGTAGCGACTCCCATTCATTTGGTTTTGGATCAAATATCTTATTCATTGCGGGATCTTAGATTAGCATTTTTTCAATTGGGCAAACCAAAATTCCTTCGGCGCCTGCCTGTCTTAGTTCGTCTATGACCTCCCAGAAGGTATCTTTATTGATAACCGTATGCACAGAACTCCACCCTTCTTCTGCCAGAGGCAGTACGGTTGGACTCCTCATGCCGGGCAATAACTCTATAATAGTATCTAGACTGTCATTGGGTACGTTCATCAAAACATACTTGGATTGCCTGGCAGCAAGAACTGAGCGAATTCTGAATTGCAATTTTTCCAGGACCTCCATTTGCTCAGCTCCTATTTCAGGAGATACTGCCAACACAGCCTCACTGGTCAGTATCTTCTCCACCTCTTTTAAATTGTTCTTAAAAAGGGTGCTTCCGCTAGAGACAATATCACAGATAGCATCGGCTAAACCTATGTTCGGAGCGATCTCAACAGAACCATTGATAATGTGCATTTCGGCCTGGATCCCTCTGCTTTTAAGATAATTCTCTACGGTATTGGGATAGGAGGTTGCAATACGCTTCCCCTGTAGGTCTTTTATAGAATTATATTGGAATGATTTTGGCACTGCCAGAGAAACCCTGCACTTCGAAAAGCCTAATTTCTCAGCTACCTTAATGTCCTCTCCCTTTTCCACCAAGACATTTTCACCAATAATAGCTACATCTACCACGCCATCCCTAAGGTATTGTGGTATATCTCCATTTCTTAGATAAAACACTTCCATTGGAAAATTACGAGAAGATGCCTTTAACTGATCTTTGCCATTATCAATAGAGATCCCGCAATCCTTAAGGATCTTGAGAGAGTCTTCATTTAACCGACCAGATTTCTGTATCGCTATCTTTAATTTCATACTTGCCGAACTTTAAATACTTTTAAAAGAAAAACAAAACCCGTTTGATTGCTCAAACGGGTCCGGATATGGTGTAATACAACAATACCTTCCTAACCTGCTTGAGGGCAAGAGTCAGAATGATGATGTGTATTCTTGTTTTTCATATTGGAGCAAATGTAGAATTTATTTTTCTTCTACAAAAATTTACACTTACTAATTATTTCCTAAAATCAAAGGCAATCCGGCATCTCCAGATCCTACCACAACTACCTTAGCATTGGGCGATTCCGCTAATTTCAAGGTAGCTTCTATTCCTTTATCCTGAAGGATTTTATCTGTCAAGGAAGCACTTAATATTCGGTTTGCATCTGCTTTACCTTGTGCTTCAATGATCTGTCTCTGGGCCTCTTTATCTGCAGTAATTAGTCTAAATTCATACTCCAGCGATTCTTGTTCCTGCTTTAATTTTCTTTCTATCGCTTCTTTGATCGTAGGAGGCAAGGTAACATCCCTTACCAAAACTTCATTGAGTTGAATATACTGCCCATCAACAATTTTTTTGGTCTCTTCGTATATTTCCGCCTGAATAGCATCTCTTTTACTTGAGTACAATTGTTCTGGTGTATATCGTCCTACCACACTTCTGGCAGCAGATCGTATAGTTGGCAACAACACACGCTGAACATATGCTTCACCTTTTTCCTGATGCAATTTACCCAGGTCCTCATATTTGGGCTCAAACCAGGCAGAAGCATCTAATTTTATCTCCAGACCATTTGAAGAAAGCACTTGCATTTTTTCAAATACTTCTTGTTGTCTTACCTCGTAGATAAAAACCTTATTCCAGGGAGCCACTATGTGAAAGCCCTCTCCCAATGGGGCCTCTTCAGTTACTACACCACCTGAAAAAGTCTTATATAAAACACCGGCCTCCCCTGAGCCAATAGTAACAGCCGATTTCGAAATGAGGATCACCAAAACAATGATGATGAATACAACTGGTAATGCAATTTTTGGAAGTTTATCCATTCGTTCTTTACTTTTAAATTAAACCATTATATTTTCTGATAAACCATTCTGCCGTGAATGCCAGAATGATAATTCCGAGTACCACCCGAAAATCGATCAAAGATACGACATTTTCAACGCTTTTTTGTGTTGGCAGGTAGCGGTTTTGGGTTAAAAGATCTTCCATAAGGTTCTCCATTTCATCTGGAAAATATAAACGACCCGTACTGGATTCCGCAAGTTGATTCAGTTTTTTGTAATCACTCGAAACAAAAAGCTGTTCTATATTAAAATCCTCTATAGAAAATCGACCATTTTTTGTAAACTCCGTACCCTCCACAGAAACTGTATAAGTGTATTCACCGGCAGGCAGATCATTAATGTCTGCTTCATATTCTGAATCTCCCAGGAATAAAATACGTTCATCAACAAAGTCGTTATTCAACCCTTTCAGGCTCAATTTCAAGCTGGCACTATCGTCAAAAACATATGTGGCGTCAAAAAAAGAGGCCCTTATCTTTTTTTCTATGATTCCCTCATAGATCAATTCATTGGTCACCGAAAGTCGTTCCCTTTGTTGATCCGTACTGAGATATAGCATCAATTTATTGATAAAGGAATCGAAATTCTCAAAATTCTGATCGTTTCTAAAACTTTCTATACGCCATTTCCAAATGTTCCCTCCAAAGAGATAGGCATGCCGGCCGGTTTCATCAAATAACACAGGCAGCAATGGATCTTGAAGAACAAGGCCCTTTATTTGTTGATCCAGGATACTTTCATAGGGTTTGCTTATGAGTATATCCCCTAAGCTTCCTTGCAATGGTGGAAAGTCCTCAACAGAAAAATCCGAAAGATCGAACAAGCTAAAAGTGGGATTTAAAACAGCAAGGATCTCTTCAGCCTGATTAAAGCTTGTACGCTCTATTCCTTTTTGAGCCCTGTTCAGAAAATTCCAGTCTGTATTAGGACCGGTAATTGTAAAGGTATTGACCTTTGCATCCTGCACATATTTTAGAACGCCCGAATACGATCGTGTAGGCTGGTACAAAATAAGTACATTGTACTCACTAAGTTGCTCTGTTGATATATTCGGACTCACCAAAGAAACTGAACGCTGGCTGTTGCTTTCTATAGCCTTGGTAAGGGCCCCCAGATCCGGGTGCATTAGCTCGGAAACAAGACCGATCTTTGTTTTTTCATCAATGACCTCAATTGATAGTCGTCTTTTGTTATTGTATGTATTTCGCTCTCCCGGGATGGGATCGAGCGTAATGTCTATTGTTTTGAATCCTACCGTAGGGGATTTTAAAGCAGTAACAATCTTCCTGGAATTCCTTTCTCCCGAAAGATCAAGGATCTCGCTAAAAACTGATTTCCCTTCTAATTGAATGGTTACTTTACTTTTTATGGGTGCCTCTCCCTGGTAGGAGACAAACAATTCCAATGGAAAGGTATTCTCCAAAAAGGAATATCTGTTTGCATTTACCTGATTGATCCTTAGATCGGTATATGTAGTTGTGTCACCAACTACAATGGTATTCACAGGAAAGTTGGCTGCCGCACCCTTAAATTCATAGGCTTCCCCAACTGTTTGATTTCCATCTGATAATAAAACAGCCGTAGCTTTATTTCCTTTGAAAATTGATTGTACGTCGGCAAGCGCTTTTGAAATATTCGTTGCCCCTTCATTAAATGACAAACTATCGGAATTCTTAATTCCATTTCCAAAAGAGTATGCAAAAAGGTCGAACTTTTGCGATAGCTGGTCGCTATTGATCAGTTGGTCCCTAAGGCTCTGCATTTGCTGCTCAGCATTCACAGATTTGATTGAGTAAGAATCGTCTAGCAGAACTATAAGATCTTGTTTTTCAGTAAGCAAGGAGGTTTTAGTAAAGCTTGGGTTCAGCAACAGCAGGAAGACACCAAAAACGCCTATGAAGCGAAGCATCCCCAGGGAAATTTGAAGTTTTCTGTTTCTTTTACTTTTATAGAAGTATTGAAAAAAGACTAGTAATAAGGATATAAGTGCTGCAAGGAAAAGTCCTACCAGGGTAGTTGTTTGCATGTATCACTTCTTTTAATCTCTTATTTTATTTTGCGGATATCCCGTGGCCTCCGTTTGGAGGAAACAATTCAATGACCAGGGGTAAGTCTACGTAAGCATTCCTCCATCAACATGCAGTACCTGACCCGTTACATACGCCGATAGATCTGAGGCAAGGAATAAACATGCATTCGCAACATCTTCCGGACTTCCCCCTCTTTTCAGTGGGATCGCATCCCGCCAGGATTGAACCGTCTTTTCATCCAGTTTTCCAGTCATTTCTGTCTCAATAAACCCGGGGGCTATCGCATTGCACCTAATATTTCTCGATCCCAGTTCCAGGGCCACAGACTTTGTAAAGCCTATGATTCCCGCTTTTGAAGCCGCGTAATTTGTCTGTCCGGCATTGCCTTTCACCCCAACCACACTACTCATATTAATGATAGAGCCATGTCTTTGTTTTAAAAGAGTCCTTTGTACAGCTTTGGTCATGTTAAAAACAGATTTCAGATTGATCTCAATAACCGAATCAAAGTCGTCCTCATTCATGCGCATTAAAAGGTTATCCTTGGTAATGCCTGCATTGTTGATCAATACGTCTATGCCGCCAAAATCTTCCAATACGGAAGCGATCAACGCCTCAGACTCAGAAAAACTTGCCGCATTACTTTTATAAGCCTTAGCCTTCACTCCCATTTCCGTTAACTCGTTTTGGAGGGTTATCGCCGGACCTTCACTGGAGCTGTATGTAAAAGCGATATTGGCTCCGTGATTAGCAAATACTCTGGCTATACCAGACCCAATTCCTCTGCTTGCTCCGGTGATAATGACATTCTTTCCTTCTAATAGTTTCATATGAATGTATATACTTTAGATTGTAATCAAAGATACATTTTGTCTGGCGTAAGGCGAAAAAAAATCCCGATGGTATCGGGATTTACTTATTGATATGGTTTTTTAGCCTAGCACTTCTTTAACTTTCTTGCCAATTTCTGCGGGAGAATCCACAACGTGGATGCCGCAATCTCTCATAATTTGTTTTTTGGCCTGGGCGGTATCATCACTCCCTCCAACAATAGCGCCGGCATGCCCCATGGTTCTGCCCGCTGGAGCTGTTTCACCTGCTATGAAGCCAACGATGGGTTTTTTACTGCCACTGGCTTTATACCAATTGGCCGCATCTGCTTCTAACTGCCCTCCTATTTCACCGATCATTACTACACAACTTGTTTCCGGGTCATTGATCAATAATTCCACTGCTTCTTTAGTGGTAGTCCCGATTATAGGGTCTCCACCGATACCAATAGCTGTGGTAATTCCCAACCCCTGACGCACCACCTGGTCCGCTGCCTCGTAGGTAAGGGTACCAGATTTTGATACAATCCCAACTTTACCCTTCTTAAATACAAAGCCCGGCATAATACCTACCTTGGCCTCTCCCGGTGTAATGACACCCGGGCAATTAGGTCCAACAAGCGTACAGTCTTTATCCTTGATATAGTCGTATGCCTTCACCATATCTTCGATCGGAATACCTTCGGTAATGGTAATAATGACCTTTATACCTGCACTGGCAGCCTCCATTATAGCGTCCGCCGCAAATGCCGGTGGCACAAAAATAATAGTTGTGTCTGCTCCTGCCTTTTTAACGGCTTCTTCCACAGTATTGAATACCGGTCTATCCAAGTGGGTCTGTCCTCCTTTACCTGGGGTGACACCTCCTACAACATTGGTACCGTACTCAATCATTTGTTCAGCGTGAAAGGTACCTTCACTTCCGGTAAATCCTTGTACAATGATCTTGGAATTCTTATTGACTAATACACTCATGGTTTTTTTTTATTTCGCAGAACAAAAATATAGGTTTGCTAATGATTTGTAAAACAATCGTTCTTTTATTGTTGATTTATTTGTTTAATCATATCCGGGATCTTCTTTACATTGGCAAGTTGCTTGAGCTTTTCCCTGGCCTCTTCTACAGGACTGCCAAAATAGGTTTTTCCTCCTGCCAATGACTTTGAAACACCTGTTTGTGCCAGAACCACAGCTTTTTTTCCAATAGTTGCGGCACTGGTTACGCCTACTTGACCCCAAAGGGTAACTTCATCTTCGATCACCACGCAACCGGCAATTCCTGTTTGTGAGGCGATAAGGCACTTTCTACCAATCACAGTATCATGCCCTACGTGCACCTGATTATCCAGTTTACTTCCTTCCCTAATAGTGGTATCACCGGTAACTCCCTTGTCAATGGTACACAAAGAACCAATTTCAACATGATCTTCTATCACCACGCGGCCACCGGATAATAGCTTATCAAAACCTTCAGGTCTGTTTTTGTAATAAAAGGCATCCGAACCTAAAACCGTTCCGGCGTGTATCTGAACATGATCTCCAATGACACAATGATCGTAAATGGTAACATTAGGATGAATGAGGCATCCCTCTCCGATCGTAACATGGTTGCCTACAAAGACATTAGGTTGAATTACTGTATCCTTCCCTATAGAGGCAGATGCAGAAATAGTAGCTGTTGCACTAACATAGGGACGAAAATGCCTGGTCAGTTTATTGAAGTCGTTAAATGGATCCTTAGATATTAAGAGAGCCTTCCCTTCCGGGCATGGCACCTCTTTATTAATGAGCACTATGGTAGCCTTGGAGTTCAGTGCTTTATCATAGTATTTCGGATGATCCACAAAAACAATATCACCCGGCTCCACCACGTGTATCTCATTCATTCCCAAGACCGGGAAGTCTTCATTGCCAACGAAAGATACCTCCAGGAGAGCGGCTATCTGTTTTAGTGTTTGAGGAGTTTGGAATTTCATAATTGACCCTATTCTTTCGCACGCTCCATATAGCTCCCTTTATCAGTATCTATCTTGATCTTATCACCCTCATTGATAAAAAGTGGCACATTGATAATGGCACCGGTTTCCACCGTTGCAGGTTTGCTGGCATTGGTAGCGGTATTTCCTTTAACGCCCGGTTCGGTATGTGTTACTTCGAGAACCACACTAGCCGGCATGTCTACGGATAATGGCAAGCTATCTTCTGTATTGAACATTATGGTCACCACTTCCCCTTCTTTTAACAATTGAGGTGTATCTAATGCACTCTCCTGAAGGGCGATCTGGTTGTAATCGTCCGTATTCATAAAATGATAGGTGGTACCGTCTGCATACAAAAACTGATAGCTTCTGGTTTCTACCCGAACATCTTCGATCTTATGACCGGAAGAAAAGGTATTATCCAAAACTTTACCTGTAGTTACACTTTTTAACTTGGTCCTTACAAAAGCAGGTCCTTTACCGGGTTTTACATGTAAAAACTCAATGATCTTATAAATATCATTGTTATACCGGATGCACAACCCTTTTCTAATGTCTGAAGTATTTGCCATAATCTAATTAGTACTAAAGTATCCCTTCATGATGCCACGTTGTGAATCTCGAATGAACTGCAAAATGCCGTCTCGTTCAGGAGTGGCTTCCATTTCTGCTTCTATGATCTGCACCGCCTGAGAATTGTTATAATTTTTTTGATAAAGAATACGGTAGATATTCTGTATCTCCCTGATCTTGTCTGAATTAAACCCTCTTCTGCGAAGGCCAACAGAATTGATCCCTACGTAAGACATGGGCTCCCTCGCACCTTTTACATAAGGGGGTACATCTTTACGAACCAGAGATCCACCCGTAACAAACGCATGCGTCCCAATAGAAACGAACTGATGTACAGCAACAAGACCTGCCAGCACAACATTATCACCAATGGTAACATGTCCCGCCAGTGTTGAATTATTGGAGAAAATACAGTTGTTCCCAACAAAGCAATCATGAGCAATATGACAGTAGGCCATAATTAGGCAATTCTTGCCTATCACTGTCTTCATGCGATCTAGGGTGCCTTTATTTATGGTAGCACATTCCCTTATGGTAGTATTGTTTCCTATTTCAACGGTAGTTTCTTCGCCTTTATATTTAAGATCCTGAGGAGGTGCTGAAATGACCGCTCCGGGAAATATATTGCAATTTTTGCCTATCCGGGCTCCTTCCATGATGGTTACATTAGAACCTATCCAGGTTCCTTCCCCAATAACCACATTATTATGGATTGTTGTGAAAGGTTCAACCACTACATTTTTAGCAATTTTTGCACCGGGGTGTATGTAAGCAAGAGGTTGATTCATATTATTTCTTTTTCGCTATTTGTGCCATCATTTCTGCTTCACAAACCAATTTATTGTTGGCATAGGCGTACGCCTGCATATGACAAATTCCTCTTCGTATGGGGGTTATCAGACTGCAATGAAAAATTAAGGTGTCTCCCGGTAATACTTTTTGTTTGAACTTTACATTATCGATCTTCATAAAGAAAGTCAAATAATTTTCAGGATCGGGAACGGTGCTCAACACAAGGATCCCTCCTGTTTGCGCCATAGCTTCAACCTGAAGCACACCAGGCATTACGGGAGCTCCGGGAAAATGACCTACAAAAAACGGTTCGTTCATTGAAACGTTTTTCATACCCACAACATGAGTGTCAGAAAGTTCCAGGATACGATCTATCAGCAAGAATGGAGGTCTGTGCGGTAACATTGCCATGATCTGATGAATATCCATAAGTGGTGGTTCATTCAGATCGTATTGCGGGACGCTATTCCTTTTCTCCAGTTTAATAATCTTGGAGAGCTTTTTGGCAAATTGCGTATTCACATAGTGGCCGGGTTTGTTCGCGATCACCTTACCACGTATTCTTGTTCCGGTGAGTGCCAGGTCCCCGATCACATCCAATAATTTGTGACGCGCCGCCTCATTAGGTTGATGCAGGGTGAGGTTATCAAGAATTCCGTTCGGTTTTACAGACAGTTTCTTTTTCTTAAATGCCTTTTCCAGTTTTTTCATGGTAGATTCGGAGATCTCTTTATCTACATAGACAATTGCATTGTTTAGGTCTCCCCCTTTAATAAGCCCGTGTTCTAAAAGCATTTCAAGTTCATGAAGAAAACTAAAGGTCCTGGCATTTGCGATCTCCTCTTTAAAATCCGAAAGGTGCTCCAAAGTAGCGTTTTGGGTACCTAGAACTTTGGTGCCAAAATCGACCATGGTGGTTACCTGATACTCTTGCGAGGGAATGATGGTGATCTCGCTTCCGGTGGCTTCATCTTTATAGCTGATGACCTCCTTTACTATATATTCTTCTCTGTTTACTTCCTGCTCAACAATACCTGCTTTTTCCAATGCCTCTACAAAAAACTTAGAAGAACCGTCCATAATAGGAGGTTCCGGAGCATCTAGTTCTATGAGTACATTATCTATTTGCAAGCCAACAAGTGCTGCCAGCACGTGCTCTGAGGTTTGAATCTTCACCCCGCGCTTTTCCAGATTTGTTCCTCTCTGTGTGTTGATCACATAATTGGCATCTGCTTCAATTATGGGTTCTCCCTCAAGATCTACCCGTTTAAAGGCATATCCATGGTTCTCCTGCGCCGGAAGAAACTTCATGGTTACGTTTTCGCCTGTATGCAACCCAACACCTTTAAGTTCTACTTCTTTCGCAATGGTACGCTGTTTCGCCATAGACTTATTTTCCATTGTTTTTTTCAATATCATTTATCTTTCCTACGATCTTACTAAGATTTTTAAAGTGCACGTAGGATTTATTAAAGTCTCCATAATTCAGTGCCGGCGAGCCTTGCAATACTTCATCATCCTTTACATTTCGACTTATTCCCGACTGTGCCTGAATTTTAACACGATCCCCAATGGTGATGTGCCCTACGATCCCAACCTGTCCTCCTATCAGACAATTTTTGCCAATTTTGGTTGATCCTGCTATACCTGTTTGTGCAGCAATAGCAGTATGCTCCCCAATTTCTACGTTATGAGCGATCTGTATTTGATTATCTAGTTTTACCCCTTTACGAAGCACTGTAGAGCCCAAAGTTGCCCTGTCTATAGTTGTACCGGCTCCTACTTCCACATTTTCCTCAAGGATCACATTTCCGGTTTGAGGCACCTTGGTATATTCCCCTTTGGAATTGGGGGTAAATCCAAATCCGTCTGCACCAATAATAACAGCACTATGTATAACACAGCCCTTGCCTATGACCGATTCTGAATAGATCTTAGCACCCGAATAGATGAGGACATCATCTCCTACAGTTACATTATCGCCAATATATACGTTGGGAAATATTTTTACATTATTCCCAATTTTTACATTGTTCCCCAAATACGAGAAAGCCCCAAGGTAAAAGTCGGATCCATAACTGGCAGTTTCAGCCATAAAAACTGGTTCTTCTATCCCTGTTTTATTATTCTTGACCTGATTGTAGTATTCGAGTAGTTTAGAGAACGATTTGTACGCATCGTCTACCTTGATCAGGGTAGTATTCAGTTGTTGTTCTGCCTTAAAATCTTTATTTACTATCGTTATAGAAGCTTCAGTACTGTAGATGAAGTGCGTATATTTTGGATTGGCTAAAAAAGTCAGGGAACCTTCAACACCTTCTTCTATCTTTGCCAGCTTATGCACAGATATCTCCGGGTTACCATGTACCTCGCCTTCTAGAATACCTGCGATCTGACTGGCTGTGAATTTCAAAGGATAAATTTTTGTCTTTGGTTATGGTCGCACAAAAGTAAGAAAAATTACGAAACGCTTTTCTTGGGATAACAGATATAATGCTTTGTCACTGTTTTGGACAATGCTTTTAAATTGAGGTGGTCAGAGGCCTTCGCCACATCAATGATCTTTGAATTACCCATTAAGATATTTATGTTCTCCTCGTCTTTGTTATACGCTATGTTGGCTATGGTCCCTGTAAATACAAAATACCGGGCCTCGTCCTCTGTAAGATCGTATTTAATGGAACACTCCTTTAATTGTTTCTGAAGTTTCTCATGTTGAATAGGATTCTTTTTGATCTTGATTTGCAACAACTCGCGATGTAAAATCATCCTGCTTAAACGAGACAGCACAAAATCATCATGATGCTGCCATTTTTTGAGAGCAGCTAAAATATCGATATCATCCAGGGTTGAAAATTTTAAAAGGATGTCATGAGAAATAGTATCCTTTCTGATGTTATTTTTGAGAAAATACAATAAGGCGTCACTGGCCGCAAGAACGATATTTTGAGCGCTTAATTCTCTGGCTCTTCGCAAGACCCGGATCAATAGTTGTTCCGCCACAATACCCGTCTTATGTAAATACACCTGCCAGTACATGAATCTCCGGGCAATTAAAAATTTCTCAACAGAATAGATGCCTTTTTCTTCGATCACCAATTCCCCGTCTACTACATTGAGCATAGTGATCAACCGCTCTGAATTGATGTTCCCTTCAGCTACGCCTGTATAAAAGCTATCCCTTTTGAGATAATCTAGACGATCCATATCCAGCTGACTAGCTACTAACTGGTTCAAAAACTTTTTTGGATAGGTTCCTTTAAATATTTCAATAGCAGACGTTAAACTTCCGTTAAACTCCTGGTTAAGGCTTTGCATAAATAAGAGCGATATATGCTCATGGCTAATACCATCTACCAGGCTGTGTTCCATGGCATGGGAGAACGGCCCATGACCAATATCGTGGAGAAGTATGGCCGCTAATAGACCATTGGCTTCCTCTTCCGTGATCTCAACATCCTTATAACGAAGTACTTGTATAGCCTGCTGCATAAGATGCATACTTCCCAGTGCGTGGTGAAACCTGGTATGGTGTGCCCCTGGAAAAACCAAATAGGACAGCCCCATTTGGGAAATTCTTCGCAATCGCTGAAAATAAGGATGTGCTATTAACCGGAATAGTTCTGTGCTGGGAATTCTAATAAATCCGTAAATTGGATCGTTAAATAGTTTTAGCTTCCTGGTGGTGGCCAATGTTTCATACTTTAAGGGGTAAATATACATACTAAATGAAGAAGATTACAATACTGTGGGTAGATGACGAGATAGATATGCTAACGCCCCATATACTATTCCTCGAGGATAAAAATTATGCTGTTGTAACCTGTAAAAGCGGTCAGGAGGCATTGGAGGAAATAGAAAAGACCAGATTTGATATTGTTTTTTTGGATGAGAATATGCCCGGACTCTCCGGTTTGGAAACCTTAAACGAGATAAAGAATGCCGAACCCACTTTGCCGGTGGTTATGATCACAAGGAGCGAAGAGGAGTTTATCATGGAAGAGGCTATCGGTTCTAAGATCGCGGATTATCTTATAAAGCCGGTAAATCCAAACCAAATATTACTTTCTCTTAAAAAAACACTGGATCACTCCCGATTGATCTCCGAAAAGACCACCTCCAATTACCAGCAGGAATTTCGAAAAATATCCATGGACCTTTCCATGGTGAATACCTGGGAGGAATGGGCAGACCTCTACAAAAAATTGATCTCGTGGGAATTACGGCTCGAAGAGATTGAAGATTCGGGGATGTTTGAAATATTGGAATCTCAAAAGACCGAAGCCAATAATCATTTTGGGAAGTTTGTTGACAAGAATTATGCCTCATGGTTTACTGACCAGGAGGGACCCGTAATGTCTCACACCTTATTTCAGCAGTTGATAAAGCCAGAATTAAAGGAACAGCCTACCTTACTGGTGGTCATAGATAACCTGCGATATGACCAGTGGATCTCCTTTGAGGATGCACTTACCCCATTCTACAAAAAAACAAAGGAGCTACCTTACTACAGCATTTTACCTACCGCTACCCAGTATGCTCGTAATGCGCTTTTCTCGGGACTTACACCTTTGGATATGGAGAAGAAATATCCGAAATGGTGGAAGAATGATACGGATGAGGGAGGCAAGAATCTATTTGAAGATAAGTTTTTAGAGGCCCAGTTGGCCAGGCTTGGGTTAGATCTGGAATGGGAATACCATAAGATAAGTAGCTTAAAACAAGGCAGAAATCTGGTTCAAAATTTTAACAGTCAAAAAAAGAACGATCTAACGGTCATTGTCTACAATTTTGTGGACATGCTGTCGCATGCAAAGACCGAGATGGATGTCATCAAGGAATTAGCATCCAATGACAAGGCGTACAGATCGCTTACCGTCAGCTGGTTTAAGAATTCTCCCTTATTAGAGATCATACAAAAGGCCAGGACACTTGGGATGAAACTGATCATCACCACAGACCATGGTACCATTAATGTAAAGCAGCCCTCCAAGGTGATTGGGGACCGGGAAACCAGCCTTAATTTACGATATAAAACAGGGAGAAGTTTGTCCTACGAGGCCAAGGATGTTTTGGAAGCCAAGGAACCTGCAAAGATCTACCTGCCCAATATCACCATGAGCAGTTCTTTTATTTTTGCCAAGAATGATCTCTTTTTTGCCTACCCCAACAATTACAATCATTATGTGAGCTATTACAGAAATACCTATCAACATGGGGGTGTTTCCCTGGAGGAGATGGTCATCCCCTTTGTAGTGCTGGAGCCGCGTTAGATTGGATGCCTTGTAGTCTTATTAATGATCCAGATAAGACCCGCCCAGAACTTCTGTGATCTCATCATCTGCACCAATAGAGAGTGAGATCTGAAAGCAAAGGCTAAAATTATTTTGGTAGTAGTAGGTTTTGCGGCCTCTGTCATACCCTATGACAGCATCATAATCTCTTAGATAATCAATAAGATTGTAAATAGAGCGTTCACTGATGTTCATTTTACAAGCTAATTCGTAGGGCGATCCGGTACACTCTTTTTGAATAAGAGAATGAACCCTTTGCAAACGCTCTAATGTCTTAATTGTATTCACCTGTATCAGGATTTTTAAGAAGTGATCTTATGCACTCTTACTATCATGAAATAAATATATAGAATATTTTCTATATTACCAAATAATGTTATTCAAACCAGCTACTTAATTTTCTTATTCAAGCGATTTGAAATAAACATTACATGTAATTTTATATATTTGCATAAGTATTTATAGACTATTTACTCGATAATGCTCAAAACCATAGACCGCTTAATGCAATTCATTTCACATGCAGGAATAAGTGCACGTCAATTTGATCTTTCTATTGGCGCCAGTAATGGGTATACCCTCCGAATGAAAAAGAACAATGCCTCGGTGGGCAGTGATGTTATAGAGAACATACTTCGTGTATATCCGCAACTTAGTGTGGTTTGGTTACTGACTGGCGAAGGCACTATGCTTAAGAACAAAGAAGAAGAACCGTTGGATTTTGATCAGCTATCCAGGGAGAAACAAAAAGAAATTGAGGTCATTATTGAAACCAAGATCAAAGAAAGGCAACAAAAGGATTTGGAAAGGTTAATGATTGAAGTAACAGCAGAACTCCAAAAAAAATCTTCTAGAAGCAAAAAACGCAATTAAAGTTTTACTTCGAGTTGATCAATGAGTTTTTGTTTCAATAACTCAAGTCTGAATTGTATTAACTTATTTTTATTCGATCCATTTATTGAATTTTTGTCAATTTGACTATTGACATTGGAGAAATTGCCCTTCCATGCTAACTCATTCACTTGCTTTTCAATTTCTAAATCTAAATATTCGTAGTAGGCTAATATCCGAATCTTCTCCCTCATAAACTTAGAAATTACTATTAAAACCAACATTAATAAAATTAAATATGGAACGGCGTTAATATTTCCGATAGCATCTAAATTATCAACATCTTGAAATGCCTCCCAGAATTGATACGAATACAATAAAATAGGGATGAGAATAACATATTTCCACCAATAATAAGAGCTTATAAACCAAATAATTAGAGGAATTATTATTATAAATTTATTTACTGTAAACCAAATAAATGTATGTACATCTGGAAATCCATTTGTTTCAATTGTAAAATCTTTAAATATTCTTAATGTTTGTGAATTTTCAGGAATAATGTAGGGCAAGAACCAAAGTGAGATATTAATGACTAATATAATGCCCACAACTAAATCAAACCTTATGCCACCAAAAAGAAACCTTCTATTTCGATCCTTCCTGAATAATATTAATTGTTTGTCTAAAATATTCCGAATATAGTAGATTTTAGTTAAATATTTGAAATTAGAAGTTTCAACTTTTGGTTCTAAAAAATCTATTAAATTTTTATTAGTTGTAATATATCTGGAATTGATAAGACTCTTAAAAAGATTGTTGAAAGTTAGTATAATTGATCTTTTACGATATTTAGAAAAACTAAATATATCCACTATAATAAGAATATTTAATAGATTTTTATTCAATAAAATGCCCAATGGCGTTGTAAATCCATCCGAAAAGTCATCTACAATTTGTAAATTAAATATCATTCTATTAAAATACATAATGATTAATAATAATAAGCAATACCTCCATCTGCCACTTGCAGTCAAGTATAAAATGGATAATAAAAAAATAGGAATAATTGAGCTCATAATTTGCCAAACAAAATTTTGGTTATTATCTAAATAATGAGAAATTTTTAATCCAAAAAATGAGAACGTATTAATAGAATCATCAAACAATAAATGAGAGTATAAAAAGAAGGGGGATATTCCAATTATAACTCCAAGTATTAAATCCAATTTATAGCTCCTAAACCACTCTGAAGAGATCTTCATTATGTCTTTTTTAGTGATGACCCAATAAAAAACTATAATTTAAAATTGCTTTAGTTGATGTTCGAATGGATATACATTTGCTGACAACCAAAATTCATTTTATTCCACAATATAAAAAAAACGAATGGCACAGAAAATAATCTATACAAAAAATAACATTAATAAATTAGTTTTGAGTTTAATAGGCAAGCTTCAGGACAAAGAATTAATATGTTTTAACGGCCCAATGGGCTCCGGAAAGACCACTCTGATCAAATCGCTAGTAAAACACCTGGGAGGTACAGAACAAGCCAGTAGCCCCAGCTTTGGGATCGTAAATGAATATCACTATCCGGATGGGGGTGTTCTAGGGTATCATTTTGACTTTTATAGATTGAATGACCCTTTGGAAGCCCTGGACCTGGGCCTGGAAGACTACTTAAACCAGGATGTATGGATCTTTGTTGAATGGC
>JAHEHU010000177.1 GCA_024639765.1 Eudoraea sp. | reverse complement strand
TTCCCCTTAATTTCATTTGCTTTTGGCGAAGTAGCAGCTTCCACCTTAAGATTTACGGTGATCTTGGCCTTCTCATAGACCTTCCTATGGATGGTTTGAAGAATGGAAACCTCTGTTTTTTTCCGAGCTTGTAAACTTGGATTCTTGATGACAATATCTACCACTACCTCATCGCCAAAGATCTGTATATTCTTCACTGCTCCGCTTTCGACCATATTTTGGCCTTCACCTGGTACAGAGATGGTTTGGAGTGCTTCCAGAATATCGTTTTTATTCAATTTCATCAGTAGATAAACTAGCGTTAATGTAAAATGATTCTAAACAGCAAAGATAGGACTTCAGGCTGAGAATTGGAAAGATATAAATGGAAATGACCTATAGGATCATACTGCTACTTTATTAGCCATTCCAACACTCAGCCTATTGCCCCCTAAAATGGTTCTCCAAGTTCTTTTAAAGGATCCCAAAAGTGCTTTTTAAAATTAAGGATCTGGTCATTTTTAACCATGATCCCTTCGTTTTCGAGTAATTGTTGCATGAGTAAGGTACCTTCAAAATGATGTTTCCCAGTGAGCAAGCCATTTCTGTTAACAACACGGTGTGCGGGAACAGTTTCGCGGTCGCTAACATTGTTCATGGCCCATCCTACTACCCGGGCACTTTTGGCTGCCCCTAAATAGTTAGCTATTGCCCCATAGGAGGTAACCCGTCCAAATGGCACCTGTTTTACTACCTCATACACCCTATCAAAAAAATGTGCCTTGTCATTATCCATGGTCCCTGTAAAATAATCGAATTACGGTAATGATCAATAAAATAACCATCAGCATACTTAAGACATAATTAGATTTCTTAGAGAAATCCTTGGTCTTTAGTTCCAACTTATTAAAGTAGAAGGTGTACAAATAGAGAACTGTAAAAGTACCGCTGCCTGCTGCCAGGATAAAGGTAGCAATATCCCATACCTCAAATTTGATCCAGCCGGAGGCATTCCACATTACGTTAAGACCGCTGTAGTAGGGGATGGTCAATAAATTAAGGGCTGCCAATAACATCCCTTTGAAAAAGCTGTTCTTTTTGCTCATTTTTACAATTCGGATCTTACTCGGTTTTATTTTTTTAGCCACCACAAAAAAATAAACAGCAAAAAAACCAAAGATCCCGAGGGCGATTTTCATCAAAAGATCTATGATTTCCGGATTGTTATAGAGAAATTTAGAAATGAGCACTGCTATATAGGCCTGCATCATGATCATGGATGACACTCCAAGACTAAAAATTATTCCATTATTCTTGCCTTTTTCCACGCTTGTTTTAGCTGCATTCATATTTAACAGTCCCGGCGGTACAGTGGCCATAAAGGCAGCAGAAAAAGTCACAAAAAATAAAATGAGTAGATGGGTCATACGGATGCGAACCTGAATTTTAAATAGGTAATTGGTTTTCCCCTCTCAAGATACTGATTTTCATAAAAGGTCTGTATCTCCAGAACCTCCTTTGGGCTACCTTCGTTTCTATAAACATCATGATTGGCATAAAGAATCTCAAGTCCCAGGCCCTGTAATAGCCCTAAAGTGTACCCATGCATAAATTCACTGTCTGTTTTAAGGTGTATGGTTCCGTTTTTTTGCAGAATACTCTTATACTTCTTTAAGAATTCAATATTGGTTAGTCTATGCTTGGTTCGTTTAAATTTTATCTGAGGGTCCGGGAAGGTGATCCATATTTCAGATACTTCCTGAACTGCAAAGAGTTGATCTATCAAAGAAATTTGGGTTCTTAGAAAAGCTACATTCTTCTGGGAATTCTCGAGGGCCGTCTTGGCGCCTCTCCATAAACGGGCACCCTTAATATCTATTCCAATAAAATTCTTATCAGGATACAATCTTGCCAAGCCAAGCGTATATTCTCCTTTTCCACATCCAAGTTCAAGTACTATGGGGTTGGTATTTCCAAAAAATGTCGCCCACTTTCCTTTGAGTGAAAAAGTGCCAGAAAGCAGCTCCTTCCTTTGAGGTTGTATCACATTCTCAAAGGTCTCGTTCTCTTTAAAGCGCTTTAATTTATTTTTGCTTCCCACCCGGATTCAGGAATTGATTTGTCACAAAGCTACGGATTTAGTGAAATGAGCGATAATTTAGACGGATGGTTCTTTCGATTTCTCAAGAGTAAAAGAAAATTCGGATCCGACATCCACTACACTTTCCACATAGATCTTCTCCCCATGAGCTTCAATGATGTGTTTTACAATAGAAAGACCCAGACCCGATCCTCCCTCTTTTCTACTACCGCTTTTGTCTATTCTATAAAATCGTTCAAAGATCCTTTGAATATGAGATTCCGGGATTCCTTCTCCATTATCTGTGACACGGACAATGACCTTATTCTTAATCAGGTTTTCAACACTAACTTCCGTTGTACCTTCAGGATGACCATATTTAATAGAGTTTACGACCAAATTCGTAATGACTTGCTGAATCTTATCACGATCTGCCCAAACATAGATCGGGGTCTTATAGTCCATATCGAAAGTAAGGGCAATATTTCTTTTACTTGCTTTCATCTCTAAAAGATCAAAGACATTGGTAATGAGTTCTATGATATCAAAACTGCTCATTTCTAAACTCAGATCTCCCACTTCTAACTTGGTAATAAGATCCAGGTCTTTTATGATATAGATGAGACGCTCTACCCCTTTATTGGCACGTTGCAGATACTTTTTTCGTACTTTTTTGTCTTCCATGGCTCCATCCAGAAGTGTTAGGATGTAGCCCTGAACTGTAAACAGAGGCGTCTTAAGCTCATGGGAGACATTTCCTATAAAGTCTTTCCTGTACTCTTCTCTGATCTTCAGTGTATCTATCTCAATTCGTTTGTCTTTTGCAAACTTTTCTATTTCTTCCGTAAGGGTTGCCATGTCTGTAGTAATTGGCCCGGAGGTGAAGGAGGTAGATTCTAAAAGTGTTACATCATCGTATATTTTTTTAATCCTTCTATAGATGAACTTTTCTACCCGTTTTTGAATAATGAGAAAAGAAATCCCAAAGATCAGAAGCGTAAATAGCACCATGAATGGCCAGTATCTCCAAAGATCCGTATAGTAAGTAACTCCTAAAATGAAAACGGAAAGAACAACCGAAATATACAAGGAAGATCTGAAAGCAAACTTATAGGATTTCCTTAATTTAATGGCCATTATAATACAAACTTATAGCCAACTCCCTTAACGGTCTTGAAATGATGGTCGCCAATCTTTTCTCTTAATTTGCGGATATGAACATCTATAGTACGACCTCCTACAATTACTTCCTGTCCCCAAACTTTATCAAGAATAACCTCTCGCTTAAATACCTTATCTGGTTTAGAAGTTAGAAGAGATAATAGTTCAAATTCTTTACGCGGTAGAATAATCTCTCTCCCATTGTTTACCACTTTGTATTCCTCCCTGTTGATTACGATGTTCCCAACTTTCTTGATATCTGCTTGTGGTTCTTCAGATTCCTTAAACCGTCTCAATAATGCTTTCACCTTGCTCACCAATACCTTTGGTTTTACCGGCTTGGTGATATAGTCATCTGCGCCTGCATCGAAACCTGCTAATTGAGAATAGTCTTCTCCCCTGGCGGTCAGAAATGTGATG
>JAHEHU010000176.1 GCA_024639765.1 Eudoraea sp. | reverse complement strand
ATCATCGCCGCATTATTGACCACGGCATCCAGTTTACCAAATTTCTTTACCGCATTTTTTACCAAATTTTCCGGCGCCTCTTCTTTTGTTATATCCACAGTAATTGCAATGGCATTATTACTTCCCAGCTCCTTCACTAATTGCTCGCCCTTTTCATTGCGTAATCCATTTAAAATAACCTGTGCACCTTCTTGGACACATGTCCTTGCAATGGCGCGCCCTATGCCGGTATAGCCTCCGGTTATTAGAATAACCTTGTTCTTTAATCGCATACTTATTTAATTAGGTTTCAAAATACTCTTTACAACCTTTCCGGAATGCATGGCTTCAAAAGCTTTGTTCCAATCCTCCAAAGGCCATATGCCGCCAATTATTGGTCTAACATCCAATTGGCCCGTTACCAACAAAGACAATACTTTTTCCCAAACGGGCCAGTTATGGCTAAAACTGCCTTGTAAAGTCACATTTTTTTGTACCAGCGGATCCAAAGAGTGATTAAAAGGTTGGGGGCCCCAGCCAACCTTGGTGATATGTCCATTAGGTCTTACCCATTTTAGAGCCAATTTCAGGGTTTCACTAACCCCCGCTGCATCAATAACACAATCAACCCCAAGACCGTCCTGTTCAAGTGCCCATTGAGTTGCATCATCCACAATAATATCAAAACCGTACTGCTTTGCGATTGATAACCTCTCAGCGTCTTTTTTCAGACCAACCAAAGCCACATGTGCTCCACATAATTGAGCCATAGCCGCGCACAATATTCCTATGGTTCCCGGGCCTAATACAATAACACGGTCACCCGGATTTATTTTGGAGTTAGTGATTACAGCATTATAAGCAACTGAGCAGGGTTCAGTTAAACAAGCCTGTTCAAAAGAAAGACTTTCAGGTACTCTATGTAGACATCTTGCCGGAACTTTCACATAACGCGTCATTGCTCCGTTAACTCCGTATCCAAACCCCTTTCGATCGGGGTCCAAATTATAAAGGCCCTGTCTGGACAAAGGACTTTGGGCATTTATAACAGCAGCAGTTTCACTCACCACCGCATCACCTTCTTTCCAATCCTCGACCCTTTTACCAATTTCAGCAATATGACCTCCAAATTCATGTCCTAGAACAACGGGGTAATTTACAGGCCAGCTATGATCTGCTGTCCACTGGTGCAGATCACTCCCACAAACTCCTACATTAGCCACTTCAAGGAGAACTTCGTCATCACTTATAACAGGTCTGCTTATTTCTCTGAGTTCTACACTGCCTTTTTTAGGCGCAAAATTTACTACGGCAATAGAGTTCATATAATTTGTGTTTTACCTTCAATTAAAGGTAGATTATTTCGGATCTGTATATGCATGTATTCGGTCACATATTAGTTTTAATGATGATTCAAGATCGCCATCAGCAGTCCTAAATGAATCAGCATCTATAGTTAAAGGAGCTCCCAGCACCACAAGGGGAGCCCCGTATTCAGGACATCGAATGGCCTGTTCCAGAGATAGGCCACCTACAGCTTGCACAGGTACATTCACAGCAGCTACCACTTCTCGCAACTGGTCAAGCGGACTTGGCATGCGAAAACCCTGTGCAGCTATTCCGCGGCGTTCATCATAACCGATGTGATGAATGACATAGTCACATCCTAGTTCTTCCAGCCGTTTGGCACCAGCCACCATATCCGGACAGCCAAGATTATCACCCATTATTTTTATTCCAAAATCCTTTCCTGCCTCAACCACAATCTTAATGGTTTCTTCGTGTGCCCGGGCCATTACTACTACATGGGTAGCGCCGGCTTTAGCCATCATTTCTGCCTCCAGGTAGCCTCCATCCATGGTTTTCAGGTCTGCCACAATAGGTATGCCCGGAAAGTTTTCACGTAATTTTTTAACGCCATGTAATCCTTCAGCCAAAAGTAGGGGAGTCCCTGCCTCCAGCCAATCCACACCCGCTCTCATAGCCAATGCAGCAGTTTCAAGAGCTTCATCAATATTTGTTAGGTCTAAGGATATTTGTACTATGGGTTTCATATCTGCTTAGAATTCTTTTAATTTTATATTTCTGTATTCTACTTTCATAGGTGGCCCCGTGTGTACCTGCAAGCCCAAAAAGCCAGAAGACTTGCGGTTAACTGAATCCAGATCCGTTACCTCACTCATTAAAATTTCATTTATATAGTGTTGCAAATGATTGCCTTTAATTATTAAATGGCAGCTATTCCAGTCTTCTGCTTTAATCTTGGCTTTTAAACTGTCTGAGTTCCCAAGAGATTCTATTATCTCCCTGTTCTGCCATGCATTATTAATCACATTTGCTTGCAAGGAACCAGGTTCATGGGCATTTTCTTGCGATTTGATAAACACTTTTTCTCCCCTGTAAGCCAGGGTTGTACGCTTTCTTTCTTCATAATTCTGTCCCGTATAGGTGTTTTTGCCATCAATATCGGCTTGATATCCCTTAAGAGCAAAAGGAACCGTTTCCAGGCGTTCACTGCGATAATTAATACCACTGTTTCCGGTCTCAGAAATTCGAAATTCTAATTTTAGTTCAAAGTCAGCTGGCTGTCCCCCCTGCCAAATAATAAAAGTATTGCTTTCCAAAAGTGTTTCAGGGGTTACTTCTCCAACCAGCAAACCATTTTCTGCATGCCAATATGCGGGATCTCCTACCCAGCCTTCTAAGGTTGATCCATCAAAAATTTGAACAAAACCTTCATCCATTTGAGGTATATTCCCCGATTCCTCTTGAACAATTCTGTTCTTTTTATCCGCGCAGGAATGTAAACCTACAAGCAAGAAAACATACCAAATTAGGTATAATGGGATTCGTTTTGATCTTCTGAGTTTTGTTCTCATAAGGATGATTACCAAACTGGTATTTACTTGTCTGATGCTTTAAATAATTAAGCTTACAGATTAATAGCTGTATTTAAAAATAAGCATTTAGAAAATAATATTGGCATGCTCGTTCAAATAACGGATGGTTTACAATTTATCTGTGAATTTTTACTGCAATTTTATCCTTAGAGCTTGTCAAAATACCTTTTCAGCTCTTATAATTGTAAATTAATATGCAAGGTGTTATCTTCGTGGAAGTTTAATTAGATGACTACCGACCTATAGTAACTATCGTTCTGGCTAATTTTTTGGAGTATTCAAAGTTCCACAGATACTTTTCCGAGCGCTCATTTCTTAATCATTCTTCTTTTTAAACGAAACTATAATATCCATATAAAACATTTTAATGGCAAGATCGCAACAAACCTATAGCAAAGGCGAAAAAGAAAAAAAACGTCTCAAAAAGCGCGAGGATAAAAAAAAGAAGAAAGAGGCACGTAAAGCAGCCGCCAAGGAAAAAGGCGGCGGCATTGAATTTGCCTATGTAGACCATCTTGGAAATTTAACAGATACTCCGCCAGATCCTTCACTGAAAGTGGAAATTGAGGCAGAAGATATTATTCTTGGCATTCCAAAGAAGGAAGAAGGAGATATGGAGGAGGTAGATCCTGTAAGAAAAGGGAAAGTTTCTTTCTTTGATACCTCTAAAGGGTTTGGCTTTATCATTGATTCTGAAAACAATGAAAAATATTTCTGTCACGTAAGCGGATTAATTGATGAGATTGCTGAAAACGACAAAGTTTCTTTTGAAC
>JAHEHU010000084.1 GCA_024639765.1 Eudoraea sp. | reverse complement strand
TTGGAATGGGAGGGAGAAGATATTCGTTCACGCCCTTTTAAAGAAAGGAGGCATCATCTGGAAGCCCTTGTAAAACCCTTGGTTAATATTGAAAAAGTTCCCCTTCTTTTATCTGAGACCATGACCTTTAACAGTTGGTCCGATTTTGCACAGGAACGCTCACTTTCCAGAGAGAAAAAAAGTGAAGGCCTAATGCTTAAGCGAAAAGATTCACCATACCTGGTGGGCCGAAAGAAAGGTGATTGGTGGAAATGGAAGGTAGATCCTTTCACCATAGATGCAGTACTTACATATGCCATGAGGGGTCACGGAAGACGCAGCAACCTTTTTACAGATTACACTTTTGGTCTCTGGAACAAAACCAATGATGGGAAGAGAGAATTAGTAACTTTTGCAAAAGCCTATTCGGGACTAACAGATGCAGAATTCCGAAAGATAGATGCCTGGATCAAAAAAAATACCCTTGAACGATTTGGCCCGGTGCGAAGTGTTACACCATTCCATGTTTTTGAGATTGCCTTTGAAGGGATCGCACCATCAAGCAGGCACAAAAGCGGAGTGGCAACTCGCTTTCCCAGGATGCATCGTTGGCGCACAGACAAGAATATTGAGGAAGCTAACACCCTGGAAGATCTTAAAAACATGATTCCTAAGTAACAGAACAATGACCCAGGAGGAGCTTTTTAAAATTGCAGAAAAATGGTTCAGGGAACAGGGGTGGAAACCGTTTCCCTTCCAGAAGAAAACCTGGAAGGCCTTCTTGGGTGGTAAGAATGGCCTCCTTAATGCCCCAACCGGGAGTGGTAAAACATATGCATTGTGGTTTCCCATTGTTCTTCACTATATAAATCAAAATCCAAGCTATAGAACATCTCACAAAAAGGGATTAAAAGCAGTATGGATCACCCCTTTGAGGGCATTATCCCAGGAGATAAGACAATCTGCTGAACGAATAATAAAAGACCTGGATCTGCCGCTCACGGTTGGGATAAGGACTGGTGACACCTCTACCAAGGAACGCAGCCAACAGCGTAAGACCATGCCCGATCTTCTGATCACCACACCGGAAAGCCTTCAATTACTATTGGCCACCAAAGGGTATGATAAAATGTTTAAAGATTGCAATGCCATTGTCGTTGACGAATGGCACGAATTATTAGGCACCAAACGGGGTGTACAAATGGAATTGGCACTCTCCAGGATCAAAACCCTGTCTGCGAATCTTCGGATCTGGGGGATATCTGCCACCATTGGTAATTTGGAGGAAGCCAGACAAGTACTGCTGGGACCTGAGAGTTTGGCATTCCAAAATTCGGTTCTTATCAGGGCGGAATTGAACAAAAAAATACATGTAATCAGTATTATCCCCGCGGAGATAGAGACTTTTCCATGGAGAGGGCATTTAGGATTACGACTTCTGGATAGGGTAATACCCATTATCAAAAAAAGCAAGACCACCTTACTTTTCACCAACACCCGGAGCCAATGTGAGATCTGGTTCCAGAAGATCCTCGAAAAATATCCGGAGTTGGCCGGTGAAATGGCCATGCACCACGGGAGCATCAACAAGGATACACGTATTTGGGTAGAGGAAGCTATCAGAAATGAAGAATTAAAAGCCGTGGTGTGTACCTCCAGTCTTGATCTGGGTGTCGACTTTGCCCCTGTAGAAACGGTAATACAGATTGGAGGCCCAAAAGGCGTGGCCAGGTTTATGCAAAGAGCCGGACGCAGTGGCCACCGTCCCGGGAAAGAGAGTGTGATCTACTTCTTGCCCACGCACGCTATTGAATTGGTAGAAGCATCGGCACTACAACAAGCCGTAGTGAAGCAAGCCGTTGAAGATAGAATGCCATATCTGAATAGCTTTGATGTACTGGTCCAATACCTGACGACACTTGCAGTTTCCGACGGATTTATCCCTGCAGAGATCTACCGGGAAATAAAAAGCAGTTTTTGTTATCAGGGAATTACCATGGACGAATGGCGTTGGTTGTTGAATTTCATTGTCCTGGGAAGCCAGAGTCTGCAAACCTATGATGAATACAAGAAAGTAGAAATAGCAGACGATGGCAGATTTGTGGTACATAACCGAGGCGTTGCCATGCGTCATAGATTTCAGATAGGCACTATTGTTGGGGATGCCAACCTCACTGTTAGATATCAAAAAGGCGGGTATATAGGATCTATTGAAGAGTATTTCATCTCCAAGCTAACACCGGGCGATGTGTTTACATTTGCCGGACGCAACCTGGAGTTTATCCGGATCAAGGAGATGCAGGCCCTGGTCCGTAATTCTAACAAAAAGACGAGTAAGGTGCCAAGTTGGATGGGCGGCAGATTAACCTTGTCTGCTCAAATGTCGCAGTTACTGAGAGAAGAATTGTATTCCGCAAGGCTGCACCCAGACCAGCAGTCAGATTCTATTCGTGCCCTTGCCCCTATTTTTGAAAGGCAAGAAAGAGAAAGCCTGGTACCAGGTCCGGATGAGTTGCTAATTGAAACCTTTAAGACCAGTGATGGATACCATCATATATTCTATCCTTTCGAAGGCAGATTTGTCCATGAAGCAATGGGCAGCCTTCTGGGATACCGCATAAGTCTTCTTTCTCCCATTACCTTCTCCCTGGCCTTTAACGATTACGGCTTCGAACTGCTGTCTGATAAAGAAATAGACATTCAGGCTGTTATAGACAATGATCTCTTCAGCACTTCTTATATGTTAGAGGACCTCCAAAAAAGCTTGAATTCTACCGAAATGGCCAGGAGAAAATTCAGGGATATTGCGGTCATAAGTGGTATGGTCTTTACCGGCTATCCTAAGAAGGGAGTTAAAATGAAACACCTGCAAAGCAGTTCTCAATTGTTGTTTGAGGTTTTCAGGGATTTCGAACCAGATAACCTTCTTTTTCTTCAGGCCTTCCGGGAAACTTTTGAGCATCAATTAGAAGAGGGTCGGTTGCGTTTGGCCCTTGAGAGGATCTCAAGACAGGAGATCGTTTGGAAAGCGTGTAAGAATCCGACCCCATTTTCCTTCCCTATCATCACAGACAGACTACGAGAGAAACTCTCCAGTGAGAAGTTGGCAGATAGAATAAAACGAATGACAGCCCTTTTAATGAAATAATGAATTCACAGAAAGGCATTTACTATCTTTGAAGGTATGACCTCCCAACGCATCTTTATTTCGGATCAACACCTTGATCTACATCCTTCCGGTGTGGTATACTGGGAAGAAGAAAAGGTTCTGCTCATCAGCGACGTGCATTTAGGAAAAGTGACCCATTTCAGGAAATACGGAGCCGCTGTGCCTCAGGAAGCTATTCTAAAAAATTTCGAAGTATTACAAGATGTGATTGCCTTTTACCAACCAAATACGATCTGCTTTTTGGGTGATCTTTTTCATTCGAGCCTCAATAGAGAGTGGCAATTGTTTGAGAATTGGGTCCGGGAGACCTCTGCAAAAATTATACTGATAGCCGGGAACCATGATATTATTTCCCCTCTCAAATATGAAAACCTGGGGATCTCGCTGGTACCGGAGCTTTTATTTGGACCATTCTTGCTGACCCATTACCCCGAAGAGAGAACGGGCCTCTTCAACCTTTCCGGGCATATACATCCAGCGGTTAAATTAAACGGCAAAGGAAGACAGTCTTTACGGTTACCTTGCTTCTTTAAGAACAAACATCAAATGATACTACCGGCGTTTGGGGCGTTTACCGGAACACATGTACTTAATAGGAAGGGAGAAGACGAGGTATATGCCATCGCAGATGCAATGGTCATAAAAGTTTAGGTAGCCATTGCCAGACCACAGTTCTCACCTTATCTTTGCACAAAATTAGCAGGTGACACAAAGCACCATCCCACCATTGTATGAAAAGTCTCCCCAACTAAGGAAGCTAGGGGAAGCTATATCCCGTTCGCAAAAAATAACACATCTCAAAGGACTTGTTGGCTCGTCACAATCCTTTGTGTTGGCAGAAGTTTTTAAAGGTGCAGACCACCCTTTTTTGTGGATCCTCAGAGATAAGGAGGAAGCCGCCTATTACCTCAATGATCTTGAACAACTGATAGGAGCAGACGATGTCCTTTTTTATCCAGGGAGTTATAGAAGACCTTACCAGATAGAGGAAACAGACAACGCGAATGTCCTTCTCAGGGCCGAGGTGCTGAACCGTATCAATTCCAGAAAAAAACCAGCTGTCATCGTCACCTATCCCGACGCGCTATTTGAAAAGGTGGTGACCAGAAAAGAGCTGGAAAAGAATACCCTGAAGATCAAAATTGGAGATACACTATCCCTTGATTTCCTAAATGAAATACTGTTCGAATACCAGTTCCACAGAGTAGATTTTGTGACAGAGCCGGGAGAATTTGCTGTTCGTGGGGGGATCGTGGATGTCTTTTCCTTCTCCAACGATGAGCCCTACAGAATTGAATTTTTTGGGGACGAAATAGACAGCATCCGGACCTTTGATGTAGAAACTCAACTCTCCACAGAACAGGTAAAAAAGATCACCATTATCCCGAATGTGGAGAACAAATTCATGAAAGAATCCAGGGTGAGCTTTTTGAAATATATCAATCCCAATACCATCCTGTTCATCAATGATACAGACGTACTCCACCAACGTATAGAAGCTTTCTTTGAAAAAGCCAGTGACGCCTTTTCTGGTCTTAGCACAGATATAAAACATGCCCGGCCTCAGGAATTATTCATCAATAGTTCCCTGCTGGAAACAGAGCTGGAGCAATTTTCCACAGTTACTTTCCAGGGAAAGATCTCTGCCAAAGAAGCGGTGATCCCATTCAACACCAAACCTCAACCGGTCTTCAATAAAAAGTTCGACCTCCTCCTGGCCAATCTGAATGAAAACGAAGCCAGGGGATACCAGAATTATCTCTTTTGTTCCTCCCAGGAACAGGCAAAAAGATTCCATGATATTTTTGACGAAATTGGAAAAACAGTACACTATCAAACACTCGTAGTACCCATTCATGACGGGTTCATTGATGATGATATTAAGATTGCCTGCTATACAGATCATCAGATCTTTGAGCGCTACCACAAGTTCCAGATCAAAAATGGTTATGCTAAAAAACAGGCGATTACCTTAAAAGAACTGAACAAGCTCTCTATGGGAGATTATGTGACCCATATAGATCACGGGATCGGGAAGTTCGGAGGCCTTCAAAAAATAGAGGTAGAGGGTAAAAAACAAGAGGCCATAAAATTGATGTATGGGGAGCGAGATATCCTCTATGTAAGCATACATTCGCTTCATAAGATCTCCAAATACAATGGAAAAGATGGCGTGGCACCCAAAATTTACAAGCTGGGGTCTGCTGCCTGGAAAAAATTAAAACAAAAGACCAAATCCAGAGTAAAGAAAATAGCATTCGATCTTATTAACGTATATGCTAAAAGGAGATTGGATAAAGGGCATGCCTACGCCCCGGACAGCTATTTGCAGCATGAATTGGAGGCCTCCTTCATCTACGAGGATACCCCAGATCAGATCACGGCCACTCAGGATATTAAACGAGATATGGAAAGAGAGAGGCCCATGGACAGGCTTATCTGCGGCGATGTAGGATTTGGTAAAACAGAGGTAGCCATCAGAGCTGCTTTTAAAGCAGTAGATGACGGGAAACAAGTGGCGGTATTGGTCCCTACTACCATTCTTGCCTTTCAACATTACCGCACTTTTAAAGAACGTCTTTCAGATATGCCGGTGACAGTAGACTACCTGAATCGTTTTCGTACGGCAAAAGAGAAAAAGGAGACCCTTGCTAATCTGCAATCTGGGAAAGTAGATATCATTATTGGCACCCATCAATTGGTGAACAAAAATGTGATCTTTAAGGATCTCGGGCTGTTGATCGTAGATGAGGAACAGAAATTTGGTGTGGCAGTAAAAGATAAATTAAAATCGATCAAAGAGAATGTAGATGTGCTTACGCTAACGGCAACACCAATTCCGAGGACACTGCAGTTCAGCCTAATGGCGGCACGCGACCTCTCCGTGATAACTACCCCTCCCCCTAACCGTTATCCTATAGAAAGTCATGTGATACGTCTGGATGAGGTTGCTATCAGAGATGCTATCTCTTATGAGATACAACGGGGAGGACAGGTATTTTTTATCCATAATCGCATTCAAAATATTAAAGAGGTAGCCGGACTATTACAACGTCTTGTTCCCGATGCCAAAATACGCGTTGGTCATGGGCAAATGGAGGGGAAAAAGCTGGAGACCCTTATGCTTGGATTTATGAATGGTGATTTTGATGTACTGGTCTCCACTACCATTGTGGAAAGTGGTCTAGATGTTTCCAATGCCAACACCATCTTTATCAATAATGCCAATAATTTTGGGTTGAGCGATCTACATCAGATGCGGGGCCGTGTAGGTCGAAGCAATAAAAAAGCCTTTTGTTATTTTATCACCCCTCCTTTCGATTCTATGACCACTGAAGCCAGAAAGCGCATACAGGCGCTGGAACAATTTACAGAATTGGGCAGCGGTTTCAATATAGCCATGAAGGATCTGGAAATAAGAGGTGCAGGGGATCTGCTAGGAGGAGAGCAAAGCGGATTCATCAACGAGATAGGTTTTGAGACCTACCAGAAGATCCTTGCAGAGGCCATTGAAGAATTGAAAGAGAATGAATTCAAAGAGCTGTATGAACCGGAGGATGGCTCAGAAAAGGTCTATGTAAAAGAGACACAGATCGATTCCGATTTTGAACTATTGTTCCCTGACGAATATGTCAATAATATTACAGAACGACTCAACCTCTACACAGAATTAAATACGATCACTAACGAAGAGGACCTTCAGCAGTATCAGGCACATATAAAAGATAGGTTTGGACCACTACCCGAAACCGTGAAAGATCTTTTAAATTCGGTTCGCATCAAATGGATAGCCAGCAGTATTGGTCTGGAAAAGGTTGTAATGAAAAAAGGAAAACTATTAGGGTACTTTGTAGCCGATCAACAATCTAGTTATTATCAGAGCAAAGCCTTCACTAAGGTATTACAATACGTACAAACCCATACCGCCTCCTGCAAGATGAAGGAAAAGCAAACCAGAAACGGACTGCGCCTGCTCTTGGTGTTCGATAAAATTCATTCTGCTTCTGCTGCACTCGAAATGCTTCAACCATTGGCCGGAGAACGCGCATCCAGGATAGGGGCTACTTCTTAAACTGCTAGTTGAATTGAGTGTATTATAATGTTTTCAGGTCCTTTATGGTCTTAAAGGCAATATCTACCTGTTCATCGTTCACAATGATCGTAAATTCGTTCGTAGTGGAAATTACTTCGTATAGCACTATTCCTTCCCACGCCAGACGTTGAAAAATAAAATAGTAAATCCCCGGAACGGACACATTCTCCGCAGGGAGTTTTACCGTTATGGACGATAGGTTAGACGCTTTCTGGGTGCACTTCTCATCCTTGAACAATGATTCTACCACATCATCCAGGCTATCACTAACTACAATATTCAATTCATTAACCCCTCTCGAAGATGTATAAAAAACTTCCTTGTTCTTTGTTACTTCTTTTAAAAGTTTTGTTTGGTTCTCAAGGATAGTATCGGACACCAGGAAGGTAAAATCTGTTAGCGAGGAACGCACAGTTATTTCCCCAATATTTTTTAGCACCTTAATGATCCTGTGAGTAGCCCTGAATTCCAGATCATCCGATAGTCTTTTTAAGGCCATGACAATGGCTCCGTTTCGGACATCTTTTCCCAACTCAAGTTCTATTTCCGGTTTTACCAGACGGGACAAAGAAGTAAGATTAATGATTCCTTGCGCTAAGGCACTTTGTAAAAAGGGCTTTTTCTTTATGTAGTGCTCTACAACAGAAGAAATGGTCTTCATTCTTTTTCTTTCAAAAATAACAAAATGTTACAAATAAAACAATATTTAATAAGCAGAGAAGGCGCCTTTAAGATGTTCTATTTTGTATTTTGGGCCTTGACTCAGGACTGTGATTATATCAAAACGAACACTAACATCCAGATCGTTTTCCCGAACAAAGTGATCTGCAGTCGCAATAAGTAATCCTATTTTCTTTTGATTTATGGAGGCAGTGATAGGTTGCAGGTGATCAGATCGTCTGTATTTCACTTCCACAACTGCGAGAATATCTCCTTTTCTTGCAATAATGTCGATCTCCCCTTTCAAATATCTGTAATTCCTAAAAAGGATGGTGTATCCCTTTTTTGAAAGCAGTTTCGCAGCCAATTCCTCCCCCTTTTTGCCAAAATCATTATGTGATGCCATAATGCACTAAAATTTAACAAAATAGCGTATTTCATCGAAAAATAGCTTCAGTAACCGACTATTTTGCCTCTTAGATTGTACATTAGGTCTCCGGATATCGAAAATATCTGGATTTCCATACTAAGCGAATGGATTAAGCGTTAAGAATTTGCCCCTACACACATGAACGTTCTTAAAGCCTAAAAATTGACTATGGAATACTTCGTTAATTGTAATACCTCTACATTAGCGCAATACACACCCCCACTTGATAAAGTTAGGGCTGCGCATTTGTATAGAAGACTTGGGTTTAGTGCCTCAGTACAAACTATTGATACCGCCACCGGCCAAAATGCAGGAACGTTGGTAGACACACTTATCGGTAATGCGCTAGCCATGCCTCCTTTGGCGGCTCCAGCCTGGGCAGACTGGAATAACAGTAACTATCCGGCAGACGACGACTTGGCTCGCCAGCTAAGAAGAGCGCAGCAGGAAGAGTGGGCTGTCGCCTATACCAATGGGTTAGTGACCAACAATCTGAGAGACAGGTTGAGTTTCTTCTGGAGCAATCACTTCGTTACTGAAATAGATGTGTATGACTGTAATAGTTTCTTATACTACTACATCAACTGTCTGCAAAGAAACGCTATCGGAAACTTTAAGACCTTTGTGAGCGAAATAGGATTGACCTCTGCTATGCTGTATTATCTGGATGGTGTATACAATAACGGCAACAATCCCAACGAGAATTACGCCCGGGAACTTTATGAACTTTTCACTCTTGGAGAAGGTAATGGGTATACAGAACAAGATATCATTGAAACAGCCAAGGCCTTAACGGGTTATGTTGAACGTGGTGAATTAGGCTGTGAACAGGTTACTTTTGATCCCACCAGATTTGATGCAGGACCAAAAACCATTCTAGGGCAAACCGGGAATTGGAACTACGATGATGTTATAGACATCCTTTTTCAGGAACGTCCTAATGAAATAGCAGGATTTATTTGCCAAAAATTATACGAGTTCTTTGTTCATCCAGATACTGATGATCCTTTTGTGCAAAGCATAATCTCTGAATTGGCAAATACCATGGTGACCAACAATTTTGAAATTGCGCCTGTTTTGTCCCAATTGTTTAAGAGTCAGCATTTCTTTGATGATGAGGCCATTGGCGTGATCATTAAAAGTCCGTTCGATCTTTACCTCAATCTTATTAATGAAACCAATTTTGCATACAATGATAATACTATACTCAATGTTGTAGATACTACAAGAATGCTCGGACAAACGTTGTTCGACCCGTTTGATGTTGCAGGATGGCAGCGAGACCGTACCTGGATCAATACCAACTTTATCATTGGAAGGTGGTTAACAGTGGAGGTCTTTCTTGAAATGTTCTTCCAGGGGAATCAGGAACAATTCCGGACTCTTGCAATGAATGCTGTTGGAATGGGAGATAGCAATACCAGTAATCCCGAAACAGTGGTGCGGGCATTGGTAAATAAATTTACGCCTTTAGGACTACTTACAGATCAGGATTTCGAAAATGCCATGTCGGTATTTAAGATCGAAGATGTTCCTGAAGAGTATTACGGATCGGACTATATCCCGGGAGGATTAGGCCTTTGGATGCTTTCGGTAAGTCCGGAAGTTCCGCAGCAAGTTTTTCTGCTGCTCATGCATTTATCAAGACAACCCGAGTTTCAACTTAAATAATACCTACAGTTATGTGCAACAATCATATTCCTATAAATATAAAGAATCAGAACGGTCATGATGAGGAACACAAGTTCTGGAGCAGACGTTCATTCCTGCAAGCCCTCGGTATTGCCGGGTCCGGATCTATGATGCTGGGCAGTAATATGCTAACCGCCTCGGCTCCTTCACCCCTTAGTGCCGCCATTGCCAATGCAGATACAGATAATATCCTTATTCTGATAAGGCTCTCTGGTGGTAATGACGGATTAAGTACAGTGATCCCTATTGAACAATACGATCTCTATGCCAATGCCAGGCCTAATATCTATATTCCTGAAAGCAAGGTGCTAAAACTTACGGATGAGTTTGGAGTTCCTTCCTATATGAATGCCCTGGAGCCCATGTGGGGCGAAGGTCAGTTTAAAGCTGTACATGGTGTTGGTTACGAAAATCAAAGTCTTTCACATTTTACAGGATCGGATATCTATGCGAATACAGACCTTACCACCACAGGATTCTCTGGTTTAAATACCGGGTGGATGGGTCGTTATTTTGAGAATATTTACCCGGATTACCTCGTTAATCCGCCAGCCTCACCGGCGGCCATACAGATCGGTAATTTTGGTAGTTTGGTATTTCAGGGCGAAGAGACCAATTACGCCTTTGTAACATCTAACATTAATCAATTGGAAGAGATCGCCGAGACAGGGGTACAATACAGCCTCGATCCTGCACTTTTCAATGATTGTATGTATGGAGATCAGTTGCGATTCCTGAGAGGGGTAGCTAACACTACTTACGAGTACTCCGGACTTATTCATGAAGCGTACGAAAGAGGTCAAAACCAGGTACAATATCAGGATAATGGCTTTGCCAGACAATTAGCCCTGCTTGCAAGATTGATAAAAGGAAATCTGGGCACCAAAGTATATATGATCTCAATGGGAGGTTTTGATACGCACGGTAACCAGCCATTGGCACACGAGCGACTTATGTCTAACTTGTCTATTGCCATTAACAATTTCTACGAAGATATTGCCTTTACACAGCAAGATGACAAGGTTCTAAGCATGACCTTCTCAGAATTTGGAAGAAGGATATTTGAGAACGGTTCTAACGGAACAGATCATGGTAAAGCCGCTCCTACACTATTCTTTGGTTCAGGCCTAAATGGAAGTGCATTTGTGGGTGACCACCCTTCCCTCGAGAATCCGAATGGAAGAGGAAACTTGGAATACACCATGGATTTCAGGGATCTCTATGCCACTGTCCTGGCCGAATGGTTGTGTGTGCCTATACCATTGGTAGAACAACACTTATTAGATCATCCATATGCACCTGTGAATTTAGGATTTAATTGTAGTGGTGTTGAATTTCCGGACATCGCATATAGTGATGAGCCATTCACACCCCCTACCCCTATGGATCCCAATTCAGAAGATCCTAGTGAAGAGTTGTTGAATGCAATTGTTCACAAGCCCTTCTACCCAACACAACAGACGCCTCATATTTATCTGGAGATGCCATTCAGCGCCCATGTGGACATTCAGTTGTACAATATTCTGGGACAGAATGTAGGAACCATATATAATGAAATGATGTTCGAGGGATCTGTAGAGATCAATATCCGTGAACGAATGCCAAGTCATTTGTCTACTGGAAAATATATCTACCGTATCCAGGTACAGGATAAAAAAATGTCTAAATCCGTAATGGTGGCATAAGCTGCCCCTACTTTGCTATAGCAACCCTCGTATTTCCGGTTCAAGAATTAAACTTTGCGCCTGGAAATACGAGGGTTTTCTTTTTTAGCCAACACAGGGGAAGAGGCATTAAAAAATGGTTATTTTTGTGCCCTAAT
>JAHEHU010000083.1 GCA_024639765.1 Eudoraea sp. | reverse complement strand
GTCTGGTACAGTGGCAAAATGGAATCAAGATCGATCTAGATTTTGTCAAACAGCTCCGGGAAAAATATCCCGAGCTGGTGATGATTGCCGATGGCACACAATTTTGCGGAGCCTTCAAGATCGATTTCGATGCATCGGGTCTTGATTTGCTGGGAGCCAGTGGGTACAAATGGTTACTGGCAGGTACAGGGAATGGACTGATGCTTTTTTCGGAAAGGATCAAAGAACATGTAGCTTTAAAAACGACTGGTTTTAACGCAGTAAATGGACAGTTAGAGGCCACGGGCCCCATACGAACTGCCAAACATTTGGAGCCGGGCCATCTGGACAGTTTGTGTTTTGGCAGCCTTCATTTTTCGATTAATAAATTGATGGAATGGAATATAGAGAAGATTGAGGCACATAATAGATTGCTCATCCGAAAAGCAATGGATGCTTTTGGCAGTCTTGGCCTTTTGAGTGCATTCATTCTAAATCGAAAAGACCATGGAACCATCATAAATATTAAGGGAGATAATGCACTTTATACGTATTTGGAACAGGAAAATGTTAGTTGTTCACAGCGAGGCGGCGGCATCCGACTCAGTTTTCACCTCTACAATACCGAAGATGATATAGATGCTATTGTCAAAATCTTGAAATCTGCCCCGGCAAGCTTAATAACTCCTGAAAAGTGACCCATTAAAATTGCCAAAGTGCATCATTTGTGAAGCTTTTATTATGAAATTGATAATAATTCGTTAATCGTTGTAAATGAGGTATTTAATGTTATAATTTTGCGGTGAATTTTAAAACGGATTAAGATGGCAATTGCTAAACAATATTTGAAAACTAAACCTGTAGTGAAAGTAACTTTTACTGTTCCTGCAGAAGATGCTAAAAAAGTAGCTGTAGTAGGTGACTTTAACAACTGGAATCCGAAAGGAAGCATGTTGAAAAAATTAAAGAACGGAAACTTCAAAGGAACCTTTGATCTTCCAAAGGAGAATTCTTACGAATTCCGTTACCTGGTAGACGGTGCTTACGTAAATGAAGCAGAAGCAGATCGTTACCAGTGGAACGACTTTGCCGGTGCAGAGAACGCTGTATTGGAGTTATAGGTCGATCAGAAAAAAAAATTGAGATCCGGAACTTTGTAAGAGGTTCCGGATTTTTTTTGCCTTTTATATGGCCACCATTCCCTTAATATGCGGATGTGGATCGTAGTTGAGCAGGGTAAAGTCTTCGAACTTAAAATCAAAGATATCTTTTACTTCCGGATTCAGGACCATTTTGGGTAGTGGCCTGGGCTCCCTGCTGAGCTGTAGCTCAATTTGCTCCATATGGTTGTTGTAGATATGAGCATCACCAAAGGTGTGAATAAATTCTCCGGGCTCATAACCACAGACCTGTGCCACCATCAACGTAAATAACGCATAAGAGGCTATATTAAAAGGGACCCCGAGAAAGATGTCGGCACTTCGTTGATATAACTGACAAGATAGCTTGCCGTCTGCCACATAGAATTGGAAGAACGCATGGCAGGGGGGAAGGGCCGCTTTGCCATTGGCTACATTCTCTGCGAATGACTTGGAGGAATCTGGTAAGACACTTGGGTTCCAGGCAGCAACCATCATTCTCCTGCTGTCCGGATTATTTTTTAAGGTATGAATCAGGTCTTTGATCTGATCTATTCCATCTCCATTCCAGTTGCGCCATTGATACCCGTACACCGGACCCAGATCTCCATCCTCGTTGGCCCATTCATTCCATATCCGTACGCCATTCTCCTGCAAATATGCAACATTAGTATCTCCTTTCAGGAACCATAATAATTCATGAACGATAGATTTCAAATGTAATTTTTTAGTGGTCACCATCGGAAAACCGTCACTTAGATCGAAGCGCATCTGGTAGCCAAAGACAGAAATTGTGCCGGTCCCTGTGCGGTCGTTTTTAATATTTCCTTGTTCCAGTGTATGTTTTAGAAGATCGTGGTATTGTTTCATAGTTCGATGAGAATAGTTCTTTTTTGAGCTGGCGTAAAATTAAAAAAATGGCTCTTTAGGTACGCTATGGAAGTGTCTATCTTTTGAAAACTTATCAACGTTACATTGAAATGGCTGCATAGAGAACAGCAAAGACTACCCCAGTATCATCCCGGCAATGGTGGCCGATAATAGGGATGCCAATGTACCACCCAAAACAGCTTTAAGGCCAAATTCAGAAAGTGTCTTACGCTGGCCAGGTGCCAGTGAGCCAATGCCGCCTATCTGAATACCAATAGAGGCAAAATTCGCAAAACCACATAACATATAAGTAGCCATAATGATGGACTTGTTATAGGTAAAGTGAATGCCGTTACTAAAATCTTTAAGTTCAGCCAGCTGAATATACCCTATGAATTCACTGGCCGCCAACTTTACACCGAGTAATTGACCCATTAATAAAATGTCCTGTGTGTTTACCCCAATAAGCCACATCAATGGAGCAAATATGACCCCTAAGATCGCCTCAAGGGATAATTGTTCATAAGCAGAATTAGCACTTATCCATGTGTTTATGGTCGTAAGATCGCCCACCCAGCCAAGGATACCGTTCAACATAGCTATAAAGGCAACAAAGACCAATAACATGGCCCCTACGTTCACTGCTAATTTTAATCCTTCCGTAGTTCCATTGGCAATGGCATCCAGGATATTGGAACCGATCTTCTCAGTAGATATATGTATCTCTTTGTTTACAGGATCTGTCTGTGGATACAAGATCTTGGAGACCACAATGGCACCAGGTGCAGCCATGACCGATGCTGCAATAAGGTGACGGGCAAATTCTAATCGTAATTGTTCGTCATTACCACCAAGGAACCCTATATATGCTGCCAGCACGCCCCCTGCTACAGTCGCCATTCCACCGATCATGACAAGTAGTATCTCGGAGCGATTCATCTTTTCCAGATAGGCCTTAATCAGTAATGGCGCCTCTGTCTGTCCCAGGAAAATGTTCCCGGACACACTCAGACTCTCTGCACCGGAGATGCCAAGGAATTTAGAAAGCAACCATGCCAGACCCTTTACGATCTTTTGGATGATCCCAAGATAATAGAGTACAGAGGTAAGGGCAGAAAAGAAAATGATGGTAGGTAATATCTGAAAAGCGAAAATATATCCAATATTGGGATTATCTAAATTGAGTAGTCCGCCGAAAATAAATTCGCTCCCGGCCAGTGTGTATTTTAAGATCTCGTTAAAGAACTGTCCTAATTTATTAAAGAACCATTGTATGGCCGGGACCTTTAATATCCCGATGGCGAGAACTAATTGAATAGACAAACCGGTACCCGCTGTTTTCCAATTGATGGCCTTTCTATTGGCCGAAAATATGTAGGAGATAAATATAAGGACGAGCATTCCTAAAATACCACGCCAAAGACTATTGATAGAAAATCCCTGGTTGGCTATGATCGGACTATTGATGTCTGCCTCGGCTATACCTGAAGCGCTATGGGCAACGTTAACGATGGTATCCTGAAGAACTGTTTCATTGGGTATAATATCCTGACCAAAACCATGGAAAAAGAGCAGTAAAAAAAAGATAAGCATCCAAGATCCTGGCTTCATGGGCAGTGGGCTAGATGATCATTTACGTTTAGATATTTCATCCCGTAACCTGGCTGCCTTTTCATAATCCTCACTGGCAACTGCCTTGTCTAGTTCTTTGTGAAGTTCATCCAGGCTTAATTCTTTGTAAGGGGCCGCAGATCCGGGATCTATCTCTACGGTTTCGCCTTCCTGGAGGATCTCGTCTACCACAATACTGTCATCTATATCTTCTTTTTCCTTTTCTTTGGAAGAGAACTTAAGGAAAATCCCCGCCTTGTCTAAAATGGTCTTATAGGTAAAAATAGGGGCATTAAAACGCAACGCAAGTGCAATGGCATCGGAGGTGCGTGCATCTATGATCTCCTCTACTTTATCTCGTTCGCAAATTATACTGGAATAAAACACCCCATCTACCAGTTTATGGATAATGACTTGTTTTATCGTAATATCGAACCGGTCTGAAAAATTCTTAAAAAGGTCGTGTGTAAGAGGCCTGGGTGGTTTTATTTCTTTTTCCAGTGCAATGGCGATCGATTGAGCCTCAAAAGCACCGATCACAATAGGTAACTTTCTGTCGCCGTCCACTTCATTTAAAATAAGGGCATAGGCCCCATTTTGGGTTTGGCTGTAAGAGATTCCTTTAATTTTTAATCGAACTAAGCTCATAATCACATAAATACCAAAAAAGGCTGTTTAAATATAAGGAATGTCCCATGTATTTAAACAGCCCTCGGGGGCACAAAATAACAAAAATTAGGCGTTCTGCGCCTTAAATTCCTTTAATTTTTCGATGAGTTTAGGTACTACAACGAAGGCATCGCCAACGATCCCATAATCTGCTGCTTTAAAGAAAGGTGCTTCCGGATCTGTATTGATCACTACTTTTACTTTGGAAGCACTAACACCAGCAAGATGCTGAATGGCGCCAGAGATACCAATGGCTATATACAGATTACTGGCTACGGGTTTTCCGGTTTGGCCAACATGTTCCCCGTGAGACCGCCATCCCATGTCACTCACTGGTTTTGAGCAGGCAGTTGCAGCTCCCAGGACACCAGCTAATTCTTCTATCATTCCCCAGTTCTCAGGGCCTTTTAATCCCCTGCCGGCAGACACTACCACTTCCGCATCGGCAATGGTAACTTCTCCGGCCACCTTATCTACATTTACAGATTTGGTCGAAAAAGCGGAATCATCTATGGAAGGACTAAAATCTTCCTCGCTTAGGGAAGTCTTGTTTTCATGAACTCCATAAGCATTGTTGGAAACACCAATGATCTTAATTTCGGTGTTTATCTCTGTGTGTGCATAGCCTTTATTGCTGAATGCCGTACGTTTTACCACCATAGGATTTATACTATCCGGGGCCGCTACCACATTGGGGGCATATCCGGCCTGTAACTTTCCGGCAAGCAGGGCTGCTACATATTTAGAATCTGTACTAGAACTTAAAATGATGACTTTTATATCTTCTTTCTGAACAGCTTCTGCCAAAGCCATGGCGTACGCATTGGCATTAAAGGTCCCGAGGGAATCATTATTAATCTTCAGAACCTTGCTCACTCCATAGGTTTCCAGGGAGGAATTATCGGCAACATTGAAACTCACGGCGGTAACCGTAGTACCCATTTCCTGAGCTACCTTATGGGCATAAGAGGCAACTTCGAGGGCATTCTTTTTAAATTTTCCGTTTTCGGCTTCGGTATATACAAGTACTGACATAGGTCTATGCTTTCTATTTAGGGTGAATGTTTAAATTACGTTGGCTTCGTTGTGCAACAGATCAATGAGTTCATCAATATTTTCAGGATCTACCAGTTTTACAGCCCCTTTAGGAGCCGGCTTGTCAAAGCTCTTATCTGCTGTGGCATGGGTGGCATTCACCGGTTCTACCACGTTCAGTTTTTTCTGTCTGGCCATCATGATACCTCTCATATTTGGAATACGAAGATCACTCTCTTCTACCAGGCCTTTCTGACCACCAATAATCAAAGGAAGTGAAGAACTGAGGGTTTCTTTTCCGCCGTCTATTTCACGAAAGGCAGTTGCTTTGTCTCCCTCTATCTCTAAACCTGTACAGGTATTTACAAAATTCATGTTTAACAGGGCAGCGATGATCCCGGGAACCATTCCCCCATTATAGTCTATTGATTCTCTGCCTGCTATGACAAGATCATACTCACCATTTTTGATGACCTCTGCTAGTTGCTGCGCCACAAAAAAGCCATCTGTAGGCTCTGCGTTGATACGTATGGCCTCGTCTGCACCTATGGCCAAAGCCTTGCGCATGGTGGGTTCTACGTTTGCCCCGCCAACAGTTGCCACATGCACCGTAGCTCCTTGTTTCTCTTTAAACCACATGGCACGGGTAAGGCCAAACTCATCATTGGGATTGATCACAAATTGCACTCCGGTAGTATCGAACTGGGTATTATCCTGAGTAAAGTTGATCTTGGAGGTCGTATCCGGAACGTTGCTGATACAAACTAATATTTTCATAAGAGGTCGCGATTTTTTGTAATGAAATTTATGGTGTAAAGATAGCTAATAAAATTCAAAAATACTATGCATGCATAATAAAATTTTAAATTGATTTTACTCTTTACTGCCGTCGTTTTGAAGGATTATTTCCTATTTTTGTTCGCATTTTGATAAGTACGAACGTTGAGAATAGCGAGTTTATGAAGACATTACAATTTCGAGAAGCCATAGTAGAGGCCATGTCTGAGGAGATGAGAAGAGATGATTCCATTTATTTGATGGGAGAAGAAGTGGCTGAATACAATGGAGCCTACAAGGCGTCCAAAGGAATGTTAGATGAATTTGGACCCACACGTGTCATAGATACACCGATCTCTGAACTTGGTTTTTCCGGAATAGGTGTTGGATCTGCCATGGTAGGGAACAGGCCTATCATAGAATTCATGACGTTTAATTTTGCCCTGGTTGGGATAGACCAGATCATAAATAATGCGGCAAAGATCAGACAAATGTCCGGGGGCCAGTTTAATTGCCCAATTGTATTCAGGGGGCCAACGGGCTCAGCAGGTCAGTTGGCAGCTACACACTCCCAGGCTTTTGAAAGCTGGTATGCCAATTGTCCTGGCTTAAAGGTGGTAGTGCCATCTAATCCGAATGATGCAAAAGGCCTATTGAAAGCTGCCATCCGAGATGACGATCCGGTTATCTTTATGGAATCTGAACAGATGTACGGTGATAAGGGTGAAGTGCCCGAAGGGGAGTACACCATTCCGTTGGGCGTAGCAGAGATCAAAAGGGAAGGAACAGATGTTACCATAGTTTCTTTCGGAAAAATCATAAAGGAAGCCTATAAGGCAGCAGAGGAATTGGCAAAAGAAGGCATAAGTTGTGAGATCATTGATCTGAGAACTGTAAAACCAATGGATAATGAAGCTATTCTGACCTCTGTTAAAAAGACAAACAGGTTAGTGGTACTGGAGGAGGCATGGCCATTTGGTAATGTGGCCACAGAGATCACCTACCTGGTGCAATCAAAGGCTTTCGACTATTTAGATGCCCCCGTAGTGAAGATCAATACTGCAGACACGCCAGCACCTTATTCCCCTGTTTTATTGGAAGAATGGTTGCCCAATCATGAAGATGTTGTAAAAGCAGTTAAAAAGGTACTTTACAAATAGTACATCCTTATATATAAAGTGTAAATAACTTCGTCTACGATACCCTGACGAAGTTTTTTTTTAAGGACCTTAGTAGTAACTAACGAAATAATAGCCTCAATAACAACGTTCCTTATCTAGAATGTTGATTCGATCTCTCAGTTCGCGGAACAGAGTACTATGAAAAAAATACTCTTTTTACTTCTACTTCTCATTGCTTCAGTGAACTATGCCCAGACCAAGGTTAGCGGAATAGTGGTTGATGAGGAAGGCGAACCAATCGCCTTTGCCAATGTCATCCTCAAGAATTCTTCGACAGGTACCATTACCAATGATAACGGTAGATTCTATCTGGAATCGGACGGAAACTACAGAACCCTTTCTGTATCATTCATAGGATATGAAACCCAGGAGGTAGAATTAACTGCAGCGGTCTCTTTTGACCTAAAGATTGTACTGCCTGAAGGGGGAGAACAACTAGATGAGGTGGTGATCTACGTTGGAAAACGATCTAAAAAGGATAATCCGGCCATTGACATCCTCAAAAAGATATGGGCGAAAAAGAGGATCAACGGCCTACGAAAATTTAAACAGTACGAATACGACAAATACGAGAAGGTGGAGTTTGACCTTAATACCATTGATAGTGCCCTGATGAAAAGCAAGATCTTTAAAGGTCTCGAATTTGTTTTTGCAGACCTGGACACTTCCAGGATCACAGGAAAAACCTATTTACCTATCTTTCTTAATGAGGTTTTTTCTAAAGTTTATGGGAATAATATAATTCAGCAGGAGCGGGAGGATGTGCTGGGCAATAAAAACTCAGGCTTCAGCAACAACCAGGCAATTACGGCTTTTGTTCAGGACCTGTATTCGGACTATGATGTGTATGCCAACTATCTGAAATTTTTTGACAAAAGCTTTACCAGCCCGCTGTCGAAAACGGGGATAGATGTATACAATTACGTATTATCAGACAGTGCCTTTGTTGATAACAAATGGTGTTATCATATATTTTACTATCCAAGACGTAAAAATGAGCTCACTTTTAAAGGTGATTTTTGGGTGAATGACACCACCTTTGCCCTGAAAAAGATCAACCTGGAAGTAACCAGAAGCGCCAATATCAACTGGGTGAAGGAGGTCTATATTGAACAAGACTTTGAGGTGGTAAATGACTCCGTCTTCCTTTTGAAGCGCGATTATATGCTATCCGACTTCAGCTTCAGTAAAAAGGAAAAATCTAAAGGAGTTTACGGGAAACGCACTACGGTGTACGATAATTATACATTTGATCAACCCAGGGAAGATGCTTTTTACAAAACAGCTTCAGATCCTTTTGATCCCCGGGTCTTTGAACGCGACAGTACGTTCTGGAACACCAATAGGTTGGAAGTCCTGAATAAGGATGAGACCGGAATATATAAGTTACTAGATACCCTGAGAACCGTTCCCAAATTTAAATCCTATTACAATTTGGTCAGTATCCTTGGGTCTGGTTATGTGGAGATAGACAAGTGGAATCTGGACATTGGGGACATCTATAGCACCTTTGGCTATAATGACGCCGAAGGAATTAGAGTTAGAGGGGGTGCGCGTACCTATTTTGGACAAAATGATCCCTGGCGCCTGGAAGGCTACATGGCCTACGGCTTTGCAGATAAGAAGTTTAAACACGGATTTTCGGCCAAGTGGTTGCTCGACAGAAAAAGCAGGCTGATCATTTCAGGCGGGAACCGTCGAGATATAGAACAATTGGGCCTGAACCTAACCGCCACAAATGACGTTCTTGGAAGAAGTGTGGCTTCATCCGCTATCTTTACCGTTGGGGCCAATGATAGATTGTCAAATATCAATCTTTCTACCTTGAATCTGGAAGTGGAGCCCTTAACCAATTTCCGTGTCCGCATTGGAGGGTCATTCAGAACCCTGAGTTCTGCCTTGCCAGATGCGTTTAGTCTGGAATACATAGATCCGGGATCTCCAACCGGGACATCCACTGAATTAAAACAATTCGATCTTACCACCACCCTTATCTTTACCCCCGGTAAACGCACCATAGGATATGGGGTAGAACGGCGTAATGTGAATGATGAATATGCCACCCTTCTTTTTAATTATACCAAGGGCGTGGAGGGTTTTCTTGAAAGTGATTTCAATTATGCCAAATATCAGTTTTCATATACCCAACCCTGGCAAATAGGAGGCTTTGGTCGTTTGCTTAGCACCATTGAAGTTGGTAAAACCGCAGGTACCGTACCTTTAAGTCTGTTGAATGTGGTTCCGGGCAACCAGACACTGTTTTCGATTTACAATACCTTCCCCAACCTCGATTTCTATGAGTTTGTGACAGATACCTATGTGTCCCTTCATATTGAACAAAATTTTAATGGTAGATTATTCTCCAGAATACCACTGATCCGCAACTGGAATCTCAGGGAAATTGTAGGTCTGCGGGGGGTCTGGGGGGATTTATCTGATGAAAATATAGCTTTGAACAGCCCTACCAATATACCTCTTATTGCACCTTCAGATAAGATCTATTGGGAATACTCTTTTGGCATTGGGAACATTTTCAAGATCTTTCGTGTCGACTTTAACTTCCGGGGAAACTATCTGGAAAACCCCGGTGCTAGACCTTTCAGCGTTAAAGGCACTTTCGGATTTAGCTTTTAGATTTATCAACTACCTCATTGTAAAAGGCTGATTTTTATATAGTGAATTAGTGCTTTTATATTCTAAACCGTTTTACTACTTTTGCAGCCGTTTAAAATGTATAAATAACAAATCAATATGGAACTAATCGTAACCCTATTACCGGCATTTGGCGTTCTTGCCTTGCTGTTTGTCTTCGTAAAGAACATGTGGGTCTCCAAACAAGAAGTGGGAGATGTAAAGATGGCAAAGATCGCCAAACATATCGCCGATGGGGCGATGTCTTTTTTAAAGGCCGAATACAAGATCTTATCAATTTTTGTTGTCGCCGTTGCTATTCTTCTTTATTTCAAAGGGGAAAATGAAGCAGGCTCAAGCGGTTTCGTAGCCCTCTCTTTTGTAGTGGGTGCCATTTGTTCAGCGCTAGCCGGATTTATTGGTATGCGCGTAGCGACAAAGGCCAATGTTAGAACTACCCAGGCGGCCAGAGTCTCACTTGGCAAAGCTTTGGAAGTGGCTTTTGCAGGAGGATCTGTAATGGGATTAGGAGTTGTAGGTCTTGGGGTTTTAGGCTTGAGTGGATTGTTTATGATCTACCAGGAAATTTGGCCGGGTGCAGATAACGTGTCAATGGTATTGAATGTATTATCTGGCTTTTCTCTAGGAGCTTCTTCTATTGCCCTTTTTGCCCGTGTGGGTGGAGGAATTTATACCAAGGCAGCGGATGTTGGTGCTGACCTTGTTGGGAAGGTAGAAGCGGGGATCCCTGAAGATCACCCTTTGAATCCGGCCACTATCGCTGATAACGTTGGAGATAATGTTGGGGACGTTGCCGGTATGGGAGCGGATCTATTTGAATCATATGTTGGTTCTATCATTGGTACCATGGTATTGGGGGCCTATATATTTACACCGGAATTTGATGGCCTAGGCGCTGTGTATTTACCGTTGGTATTGGCAGCAGTAGGGATTATCATGTCTATCATAGGAACGTTCTTTGTAAAAGTTAAAGAAGGAGGAAATCCACAGACCGCTTTGAATATAGGTGAATTTGGTTCTGCCGGATTAATGGTAATCGCTTCTTTTTTTATTATCCATGCCATGATCCCGGATACGGTAGAAGGGTTGCCTTTTGGTGCCATAGGAGTCTTTTGGGCTACTATCGCAGGTCTAGTTGCAGGATTAGGAGTAGGGAAGATCACAGAATATTATACAGGCACAGGCACCAAGCCGGTAAGTGCTATTGTAAGGCAATCTGAAACTGGTGCAGCTACCAATATTATTTCAGGCCTTGGGGTTGGGATGATGTCTACAGCAGTGCCAATTTTATTGATCGCAGGGGCCATATTAGTTTCTCATCATTTCGCCGGACTATATGGTATAGCCATTGCAGCCGTTGGGATGCTCGCAAATACAGGGATTCAGTTGGCAGTAGATGCTTACGGACCTATTTCTGACAACGCCGGGGGTATTGCTGAGATGGCTGAATTACCTGGAGAAGTACGGGAACGTACAGATAAATTAGATGCAGTGGGGAATACAACCGCTGCTATTGGAAAAGGATTTGCAATTGCTTCTGCAGCTTTAACTGCACTTGCTTTATTTGCCGCCTTTATGAAGGTCGCAAACGTAACATCTATTGATGTTTCCAGACCGGATATCATGGCAGGTCTATTAGTGGGAGCCATGTTACCATTTGTATTTTCAGCCTTATCCATGAATGCTGTAGGGCGTGCCGCTATGGCTATGATTGAAGAGGTTCGCAGACAATTCAAGGATATTCCTCAATTGAAAGCGGCTTTGGAAGTAATGCGCAAGCACGATTCTGATATGTCTAAAGCATCAGAAGCAGACAGAGCTATTTTTGATGCTGCTGATGGCTATGCCGAATACGAAAAATGTGTGGATATATCTACAAAAGCCTCTATTAAAGAAATGGTATTGCCTGGTCTTTTAGCCATTGCGGTGCCGGTTGCCATAGGATTTATAGGAGGAGCAGAAATGTTGGGTGGCCTGTTGGCTGGTGTAACCTCTGCAGGTGTTTTAATGGCCATCTTCCAATCTAATGCCGGAGGTGCCTGGGATAACGCCAAGAAAATGATCGAGGCGGATGGAAGAAAAGGTACAGATGCCCATAAAGCGGC
>JAHEHU010000082.1 GCA_024639765.1 Eudoraea sp. | reverse complement strand
GTTCTTTGTCTTCAATTTCAAAAGCAACATCTTTATAATGAGTGTCCATATATTCCTTTATGGCGGCCTCATATTCCTCTTTTTTGAGTAAGGAACCGGAAAAGAGCGTATATTCCAAAAGGGCATAGGTTGCAGAAAAGGGCAGAATGTACATGAATCTTGTATTGCCTTTTTGTGCCACTGAAAAGTCCATAAAAGTAGCTTGAGTGGAGTCAAATACCGGCTCTTTTGTTCTGACGAACCAGCCTATAAAGTGTTGCTGCAATATGGGATACCTGGGAAAATTCTTAACCCCTTGGAAATCGTCTAAACTCCATCTGCTATCAAAAACCTGTTTGGCTAAATACAAGTTTTTATCTGTGCCTATTTCTACTCCTGTTTTCTTATTCAGAGTTGCATTCACAGCTTCTTTTCTGAAGGTGACGTTAGGATACGAGGCAATTCTTTCTAAATAGTGTTGGTAGAAATCTATTCCCCTAATCATCTTGTAGGAGTAGGGATCAATAGGGTAGGTCTTTTTAAGCTTTTTTCCTGCGAAATAGATATCATCCCATTTCTTGTAAACAATTGTGTCAAAAGGACCGGGTCCTTTTTCCCAAAAACACCAGGTACGGTCATTCACCGTTTTATCGTCTTTATCTATAAGGAGGATGGATTTATCCCGAAAAGCGGGTTCTTTTCCCATTCCATCGGCCATCATGAGTCCGGCTGCACCTGCACCAATAATGATGAAATCGTATTCTTTCATAGGCCTTCGAGAGGGCATAAAGGTACAAATTAAGCTAACATAATTAGACCTTTACACCATTTACAATCGGTACCTCATCCCGAAGAATGCCCTAACACCCTGGTTAGGTCCATAGACATACGTTGGATCAAAGGTAAGTGCATATGGATTGTCTGAGGTTGCCAGCACCTGCCCATTTGTATCATAGGTAACATTCTTATCGAAAGGGTCGTTGGCCCTGGCGATGATAAATGGTGCACTTCTGTTGGGGGTCCAATTCAGCAGGTTTTTGACTCCCCCGTATAGTTCAAATCCTTTCCAGCCGGTAAAAGTGAATTGAATATTCTGAATACTCCAGGTAGGCGAAAATTCACTTCTTGGGTCTAGTTCGCCCAATAGTGGCAAACGCATGGGTCCGTATATGTTGCCGGTATAGTCCAATGTAACTTGCCATGGTCTTATGGTATAGGAAACATTCCATGTGCCTGTAAATCTTTCTGTAAGGATTTGTCGTGTCTTGATATTATTCTCCTCTGTACTAACATCCATGACCGTCGCGCCCACAAGAACTTTAAGACCGTTTGGCAACGAAAGATCCAGATTGCTGCTAATGCCTTTAGAAACAGAGTTTCCATCCAGGTTACTATAAATGATCTGATTGGGATCCGTTTCATAATCAGGAAGGATTCGGTTACTGAAATGAGTATAAAAAAGCGAAGTGTCAAAATTTAAATATACCCCATTGGAGCTATAGATCTTTTTCAAATAGTTGAGGTTAATATTATAGGATCTTTCCGGCTCTAAAAATTCAGTAATGACTACCTCCCGGGCTCCTGTCAATGCCGCATGGTCTTCTGTAAACAAGTTGACAACCCTAAACCCTGTTCCTGCATTGATCCTGAATACATCAAAATCATTTACTTTCCATTTGTAGGCTGTTCTTGGTGTAAAAATGGTTCCATGTCTTTTATCATAATCTATTCTTGAACCCAATAGCAGGGAGTGGTTTTCCCCCAGGGATATTTCATCCTGGGCAAAAAGGCTGGGGATCCATACCTTATCTGCTTGATTACCGAGAACCCCTGCTGTAGCCGGAGTGTTATCATCGTAATAGTTATAACGCAAAGCAGCACCGAAAAGTAAGTCGTGGGATTTAAATTTGGGCCCCCAAGTAAGTTGTCCGAATCCAATTCTTTGCTCTGCCAGATAAGGAAGAGTACCATAGACCGAATTTTGATCATGGTCTGTATAGGAAAAGCTGAACATTATGGGAAGATCTAAAGGTAATTGATATTTGCCAAGCAGTTCCCATCGTGTGGTATAGATACTTTCCCCATAGACTATATCTGTACCCCGAAATGCAGGAGTCCACTGCATTTCACCTCCCCATCGGTCCTCATATAAAAACCTGCCAGCCAACGAAAATTCCCGCGATCTGGATCTTTGAAAATTCCATTTTTGGAATACAGATACCCGGTTTTGCAAGGTCACATCTGTAAAATTATCGTTGTTGTTGTCTATGGGATTATCGTAGTTAAAATAGTTGACGCCCAGAAGTAAGGTGGTTTTGTCTCCCAGGGTAATTTTGGACCCTATATCTAAGTTATACTCTCCCCATCCTGTAAGGTACCCGTCTGCTACCAGTTCTCTGGCAGTAGGCGGATGTTTTGTAATTACGTTGATAAGTCCGCCTACAGCTTCACTACCATAGAGTGAGGATGCGGGGCCTTTTACGATCTCTATTTGTGCTATGAGTGAGTTAGGGATGCCAGAAAGACCGTAAACGGTACCAAGGCCACTTACAATGGGCATACCATCTATCAAAACAAGTGTGTATGGTCCTTCAAGGCCATTGATATGAATGTCCCCGGTGTTGCAAACATTACAATTTATTTGAGGTCGAACACCGTTGACGTTTGACAATGCTTCAAATATATTGGCGGTCGGATTTTGTTGTAAAAAAGTGGGGGAATAGACTTCAACAGGTACCGGACTTTCCAGCCTGCTTACCGGTTTTAGAGTGCCGGTAACCACAATATCTTCAAGGTTTTCTGCGTCTGGTGACAATGTTATATTCAAAGAAAGGACTTCATTTTCCGAGAGCACTACACTCTTCTTATAACTCCTATAACCAAGCGCAGATATGAGCAACAGATAGCGCCCAGGTGTAATATCTCCCAATTTGTAAAGACCTTCCTCATTACTTGATGTGCCTTTTGCAGTATTTTTGAGATGTATATTTACAAATGAAACCGGCTGACCATTGTCTGTAATTTTCCCGGTGATCACGGCCTTTTGGGCCATCAGGTTCATGCTAAAAAGCATGGTTGTGAGGACAAGCATCAAACTGGTAAATGGTTTGCAATGATAGAAGGACACCATAAAATATTTAGACAAATCTAAAAATATGTTTTTATAAATAAAAATGTATTTTTGTATTGAAGTAAAAAGAAATGACACAATCCGAAGAAAATTATCTTAAAGCAGTTTTTCATCTGGCTGGTTCTCAGACGGATAAAGTAAGTACTAATGCCATAGCGGAGTGTTTGCAAACAAAGCCCTCTTCAGTAACAGACATGGTAAAAAAATTATCGGAAAAGGACCTTTTGCATTATAAAAAATATCAAGGTGTTTCTCTTACTGATGAAGGCTCAAAAAGGGCACTTTCTGTAATTCGCAAGCATAGATTATGGGAGACCTTCCTTGTTGAAAAACTAAATTTTTCCTGGGATGAGGTACATGAAGTTGCCGAACAATTAGAACATATTGAAAGCAAAAAACTCATCGATCAGCTAGATAGTTTCCTGGGCTTTCCAAAGGTTGACCCTCATGGTGATCCTATTCCGGATAAGAACGGAGAATTGCAGGAACAGCATACGCGTTTATTAAGCGTCTTACCTGTAAATTCATCTTCAATCTGTGTAGGAGTTCGGGACACTTCGGTATCTTTTTTAAATTATTTGGACAAGAATAAGATCGCGCTGGGAGATGAGATCCTGGTTCTGGGAAAGGAAGCATTTGATGACTCCATACTTATACAAATTGGGGAACGGAAACTCCATTTATCAAATAGAATTGCTTCTAACCTATTTATGAAATAGAAACTATAGCCATGGATCAAATCATTACATACTTCGAATCTATTAGTCCAATACTGGCAGCGTTCTATGCCACCTTATTCACATGGGGATTAACGGCACTTGGAGCTGCCCTGGTCTTCATGTTCAAGACCATGAATCGCGCCGTTTTAGACGGAATGCTGGGATTTACTGGAGGTGTTATGGTAGCGGCAAGTTTTTGGAGCCTTCTGGCACCCGGTATTGAAATGAGTCCCGGTGATGGATTTGTAAAGGTTATTCCGGCAGCGATCGGATTTTTACTAGGGGCGGCATTTATCTACGGTCTTGATAAAATTTTGCCTCATATTCATATTAATTTCAAGAAACCGGAAGGAATAAAAACTCCCTGGCATCGCACTACCTTATTGACATTAGCTATTACACTTCACAATATCCCGGAGGGATTAGCTGTGGGGGTACTTTTTGGCGGCGTGGCCGCAGGTTTCGAAGGAGCTAATATTGGAGGTGCTGTGGCCCTTGCACTTGGGATCGGACTTCAAAATTTTCCGGAAGGATTTGCTGTAGCCATGCCCTTGAGAAGACAAGGATTGACCCGGACAAAGAGCTTTTTATACGGACAGGCGTCTGCCGTGGTAGAACCTATTGCGGCGGTTTTGGGCGCGTGGGCGGTCCTCACTTTTCAGCCAATTTTGCCATATGCGCTTTCTTTTGCAGCAGGAGCCATGATCTTTGTAGTGGTGGAAGAGGTGATCCCAGAAACACAACAGGATAAATACACAGATATAGCCACCATGGGATTCATTGGCGGTTTTATAATTATGATGGCCCTCGATGTTGGCCTTGGATAATAAAAAAAAGTATTAGATGTAGCGAAATTTATTCTACCAACAAGGTAAAAGCACCACTAATCAGGTACTTTCGCTCCCCGTTTTCTGTTCCCGGGTCCTCCAAAGCGGTAAAATCATTGTACTCATCTCCTTTGGAAACGACCACCTTTTTGAAGACATATCCTTCTGCATTCTCCTCAATCAACATAAGGGCATACGCTACTTCATCAATTTCAGCGATGGCCTTGGAAGGTAATGCTTTCCTTAAGGATGATGAGATAACGATGCGTGAATCCACGAACATACCTGTTAGGAAAGAATATTGGTCCTCATCTTTTAAATGACCATGCACCTTAATGGTTCTGTTCTTTTCAATGTTGGTTCCAATCAGATAAATTTCCGCTTCAAATACTTCCTCTGAGGCTTCAGGGATCGTGAACCATATAGTCTGTCCCTTACGTAATTTCATAACATCCTTTTCAAAAACGCTTAATTCCAGATGGATATGATCATTGTCTGTGATCTCAAGGATTTCATCCGATGGGGAAACATACATCCCTTTGGTAACATTCATTTTAGTGATACTACCTAAAATAGGCGCATAAATAGAGGCCACGGAACGTATGTCACCAGCTTCCACTTTTTCGATCGAAAAATTCAACATAGTGAGTTTCTGTTTCAGGCCATTGTATAAAGCCAATTTACTTTTGTAGTCACTTTCCGCTTTTAGGAAGCTTTTTTGAGAAGAGATATTTTCGGCAATAAGTTTTTTTTGTCGCTCATAATCGGCCTTCAGGAATATCAATTGCTGGCTGGCTTCAAGATAGTTTTGCTGCAGGGTCACAAACTCCGGATTCTCTAAAGTGACTAACACCTGCCCTTTTTTTACCATATCACCGATAAGTAACGGGGTGTCTTTTATATATCCACCTATGAATGCACTTACAACGGCTCTGTTCTGCGGAGGAACTTCTATTATTCCTGTTGCCTTCACAGTTTCCGGGAATTCTTTCTCTACAATAGGACCTAACTTCATCCCTCCGGCATCAAATTGTTTGGAAGTGATGGTTATAGTGTCATCTGCTGCAGTACTATTGTCACCAGATATTGTCTTGTCATTTTTGCAACCAATTAATATTGCAATGAATAGAAACGGATAAAAAATTAATTTATAACGGTTCATAACATATCCTTATAAGGTTAGATAATTGATCTCAATAATGGTCTGGTTATAGTCATTTAGACTATCGAGGTAATTCAGTAGAATGTCGTAAGAATTCTCAATGCTTTGAATATATTGAAAGAAATCTATCTCTCCATTTCTGAAACTACTGGACGCCGTTTTCAGAATTTCATCTGATAGTGTTTTACCTTCGGATTCATAATAGTCTAATGCTTTTTTATTTTGAAGGAATGATGCGTGAAGGATCTTCCTTTTAGTTTTAAGTAGACTTTCATATTCAATACTTTCCTGGGCAACCACTTCTTTCTCAATAGAAGATGCCTTTATTTTAGCGGCATTCCCACTGAATAGAATAGGTATTTTCAAACCTATGAGGTATCCGCTTAAATTGTCATTCAGTTGGTTGTTTGTTCCCTGAAAATATTCCAGACCAATATCGGGCAGCAAGCGTTGTTTTTCCAATTGATTTTCTGCGGTGATCATCAGATTTTTGTTTTCATAAAATGCTATTTCTGGTGAGTCATCTATATTTTGTTGCAGTAAAACCGCCTTTTTCATCGGTTCTAGAATTACCCTTAGCGTGTCCCCCATTTGTAAGATCTGTAGAAGCGAGGTATAGGATTCCTCTACATCTTTGATCGCTTTATTTTTTTGTATCCCGATTTGTCTTTGTTTGGAGGTAGCCGTTACCTTTTCCAGATAGTTGGTCTCTCCTAATTCAAATTTACGTTTGGCAGCATAGTCAAATTGTTGGTAAAGACTATCCAATCTTTCATAAATCTGCTCTTTTTGTTTTTTTATCTGGTAGTCATAATAGGCTTCGGTCAATTTCTTAAGGACCGCCTTAATTTCTATTTCATAGGAGTTATTGGCAAGTACAGCTTTCATTTTTTCTACTTTTCGCAAAGCACCGTAAACTGTTGGGAACAGGAGATCCTGTCTTATTCCAAATACATCTATGGGCAATCCATTGATTGCCAAATTGTTTTGATCATAGGCGTAATAGACCTCTGTTTTATCAAAGTTGAAGGCGGTTCCTTTAAGGGCTACAGACCTCTCCAATCTTAATTTAGATGCCTGTAAGCCTGCATTGTTTACAAGTGCAATAGGTATCATTTCTTCCAGATCCATAGGAGTAGCCTGGCCAGAAACGCCCAGTGACATCAGGATAAAAAGTGTTCCAAGCGTTTTCTTTGAACTAATTCTTCCCGGTATCTTTCTATGTGTATAGGAACTATTAAAAATGGCATATAACACCGGGAGAACTACCAGGGTAAGAAGGGTTGCCGAAACTAAACCGCCTATCACTACCGTCGCCAAAGGTCTTTGTACTTCTGCCCCGGCATTTGTAGATACCGCCATGGGTAAAAATCCTAGGGCTGCTGCAGCAGCCGTCAATATAACCGGTCGTAGCCTGTCCTTAGTTCCTTGTTTTATAAGTGTTTCCATATCCGCAAATCCTTTACGTTTAAGTTCCTTAAAATGTTCAATAAGTACTATTCCATTAAGTACCGCAATACCAAAAAGGGCAATAAAACCTACCCCTGCCGAAATACTGAAAGGTAAATCCCGTATCCAAAGCAAAAAGACGCCTCCAATGGCAGCAAGCGGTATTGCAGAATAGATCAATAATGCTTCTCTAACCGAGTCGAACGTGAAAAAGAGTAAAACAAATATTAAGATCAAGGCAATAGGAACAGCTACTTTGAGTCGGGCCTCTGCACTCTTCAAATTTTCAAATTGCCCACCATAACTAATCGTATATCCCACAGGGAGGGAAATATTATCATTTATAAGTACTTGTATATCATCTACAACCGATTGGAGATCGCGATTACGAACATTGATACCCACTACAATTCTTCTTTGTGAATTATCGCGTGATATTTTTGCTGCTTCCTTCTTGTATGTAATATTTGCAACCTGTGCCAGTGGAATTTTCCCTCCGGAAGGCAGATCTATATACAAATTCTTAAGGTCATCTATCCCTTTTCTTTTTCCTTTGTTCAATCGTACAACCAAATCAAATTTTCGTTCTCCCTCGAAGACATTACCCACTATGTTACCGGAAAATCCCATGGATACCATTTTGTTCAGATCTTCAATATGCAGTCCGTAGCGAGCCAGTTTGGAACGGTCGTAGGACACATTCATTTGAGGCAGTCCGTCAATCTTTTCAACGGTAATATCTGCTGCACCTTTCACATCTTTAATAAGTGCCTTTATTTCTTCCCCTTTTTTAGTTAGGATATTTAGGTCCTCTCCAAAAATCTTAATGGCAACATCTGCACGTACCCCAGTTATCAATTCATTGAACCGCATTTCAATGGGTTGGGTGAATTCAATTTGCATTCCGGGGATCTTTAGTAGTGCCTCTTTGAATTTATCAGCCAATTCATCTTTTGTTTTGGCAGAAGTCCAGGTGCGTATTGGATGTAGAATTATTATCACATCACTTTCCTCCATAGACATTGGATCTGTAGGAACTTCGGCAGCACCAATGCGTGTAACAACTTGTTTTACTTCAGGAAATTGATCTAATAAGATATTTTCAATTTGCGTGGTGATCTCAATGGTTTCGCTTAGTGACGTTCCTGTTTTTAATACCGGCTGTATGACAAAATCACCCTCATCTAAGGTTGGTACAAATTCACTACCCAAATTGACAAAAAGGAGTAAAGCAGATACAAGAAGTCCCAAAGCGATCCCTAAAACCAGTTTTTTCCTTTCCAATGCCCAGTGTAGAGTAGGGATGTAAAGAGAATACAGCCAATTTATAATTCGAACTGCTATGTTTTTTTCTGTTTGTTGAAATGGTTTTAAAAAAACGGAGGAAATAACAGGGACGTAGGTAAGGCAAAGAATCATGGCCCCGATAAGGGCAAAACTAAACGTTAGACCCATAGGTCTGAACATTTTCCCCTCTACTCCGCTAAGCGAAAGGATAGGGATAAATACGATCAAAATGATCAGCTGTCCAAAAATGGCCGAATTCATCATTTTCGTAGCCCCTTTCTGAACTATAGAATCTTTTAATTCTCTCTTCGCTCGTTTTTTAAGACTTCGGAATTGATTAGCTCTTGTTGTGATCTCAAAAGCAATGAATTCAACAATAATGACAGCTCCATCAATTATGATCCCAAAATCTATAGCTCCAAGACTCATAAGATTGGCATCTACCCCAAAAAGATACATCAGGGATAATGCAAATAATAAACTCAAAGGTATTACCGAGGCCACAACCAGTCCGGATCTAAAATTCCCAAGGAGTAACACCACTACAAAAATTACAATAAGGCAACCAAGCAGCAGATTTTCTGTCACTGTCGCGGTAGTTCTTGATATTAGTTCGCTTCTGTCCAGGAATGCGTTGATATACACACCTTCAGGCAGGGATCTTGAAATGGAAGCCACCCTTTCCTTGACCGCTTCTATGACTTTTTTTGAATTGGCATTCTTAAGCATCATTACCTGCCCCAGTACTTTTTCCCCTTCTCCGTTACCAGTAATGGCTCCAAAGCGCAGCGCATTGCCATAACCCACCTCTGCAATATCTTTTATTAAAACAGGAACACCATCCTTATTTTTAACCACAATATCCTCAATATCTGCTATAGAACCCACTAATCCTTCACCACGAATAAAATATACCTGACTCTCTTTTTCAATATAGCCTCCTCCGGTGACACTATTGTTTTTTTCCAGCGCAGTAAATACATCAATAGTGGTGATATCCATAGCATTCAATTGCTGTGTATTGATCGCAATTTCATACTGTTTCAGTTTGCCACCCCAGGTATTTACTTCAACAACACCGGGAATTCCGGATAACTGACGCTTAACCACCCAATCCTGTATGGTGCGAAGGTCAGTGGGCGAATAAAGGCCCTTATAGGCAGGTTCTACTTCCAGAGTATATTGATAGATCTCACCCAGGCCTGTGGTTATAGGCCCCATTTCCGGACTTCCAAATCCCTTTGGGATTTTCTCTGAGGCCGATTTGATTTTTTCTGCGATCAGTTGACGTGGTAAATAGGTGCCCATGTCATCATCGAAGACAATGGTGACCACAGACAAACCAAATTTTGAAATAGATCTGATCTCCTTTACACCAGGGAGATTCACCATTTCCAACTCTACCGGATACGTAATGAACTTCTCCATTTCCTGTGTAGACAGGCTGGTGGAAGTCGTGATAACCTGCACCTGATTATTGGTAACATCGGGAACAGCTCCTATGGGAATTTGCGTTAAGGAGTACGATCCATAACCAATGATAAAGACTACAAAAAGGAGTATTAAAAATTTATTTCGAATACTGAAACTAATGATATGTGAAAGCATAATTCAAAGACGTATAGTTACAAAAAACTAATTCGTGACAACGAATTGTCTGTCTAAGTGGAATTCCATTTCTAAGTTGGATCACCACAGGGGGTACTGCCGGGGCAGACCATAGAATTATGCCTGTCTGGGAGGTTGAAATATACCGGACTGGTATCCGGAGGAATCGCTTTGCAGATAATAGAATGTATTCCCTTTTTTGGATGGTAATTCAATTCTTTCCCTGGTACTAGTATTAGCAAACAGAACAAGGGCATTTAGTGTATGGTGGGTACAGGAATTATGTTGAAAAGGTAAATTTTCGTGTTCATCATGCTCTTCCTTGTGATTATTATGATGGTCCTCTTTCAGTTCTCCATAGTGTTTGGAAATGAAAACAAATAAAGTATCACCATATTGATCTTTGTGGAATGCCGCATGTTCTAACAACTCATCCAATTGCACAATATCTCCAAAGCTTATATTAAAACTTTGGACCAGGATAAGCAAAGAGGCAAATATGGATAACAGTTTTGTCATAATCTAGGTAAACCAAATATACCAATTTTACAAATAATCAGGTCTTTAGGTTACCTGTATCATTATCGTCATCTTCCTCAACCTCATATGGAATGGTCTCGATAATATACTGAAGCGCCTTGATACGAGCTTCCGTTTTGCGGTCGGCCTCTATGATTACCCAGGGTGAGGTTTTCAAATGGGTGTGCTCAAACATCTTGACCTTAAATTCAGTATAAAGATCCCATAGCTCTTGTGCTTTGCGATCTACGTCTGTCATCTTCCATCGTTTCAGAGGACTGGATTGAATGTCCTTGAAACGGATTGCCTGCTGTTCTTTTGTGATTGAAAAGTAGAATTTGATCAAATATATCCCGGAATCCATGATCATACTTTCAAAATTATTCACTTGTCCCATAAAACTGCGGTACTGTGCTTTGGTACAAAAGCCGTTCACGGGCTCTACCACCGCCCGGTTGTACCAACTTCTGTCAAAAAACACCATTTCTCCGGGTTTGGGTAATTGATTTACATACCGCTGAAAATACCATTGTCCCTGTTCTTCAACGGTTGGTTTTGAAAGCGCCACAATACGGAAATGCCGGGGATTTATGTGTTCTGTGATACGGCGGATAGCCCCGCCTTTCCCAGCTGCATCCCTGCCTTCAAAAATGATGACCACCTTTTTATTCTTATTGATCACCCAATTCTGCAACTTAATGATCTTTGCCTGCAACGCATGGAATTCTTCCTCATTTTTAACAAGGCGTAACGCTTTTTCAACATTCGTTTTTTTGTCAGCCAGCAGCAATTTTATCCCCAGAGGTGAATTGAGAAGCTCAAGGTCCTCATCGCTAAGGTCTAGTTTTGGTGTAGCGGTCTTTTTCATGGCCTAAATATCTATTTGTTCTATTTGCCTGTAATAACGCAAGACAATATTTGGATCGGGCAAAATGGTAATTTTTGATTTATGACTGGTGGTATAGTCGAATTTAGAGAGAACATAGCGCATACTTTCAAGACGAGCTGTTTTTTTGTCATTGGCACGTACAATTATCCAGGGGCTAAAAGTAGAATGGGTCTTGGAAAACATTTGTTCTTTGTAATAGGTGTACTTGTCCCAAAGTTCCTGCCCCCTTTCATCTACAGGACTAAATTTCCATTTTTTAAGCGGATTCAATAATCTTGATTCTATACGTTTTTTCTGCTCTTTCTTGGAGATGGAAAACCAAAATTTGATGATATGAACACCATCCTCATACAACATGTGTTCAAAGCCCGGGACCTGAACCATGAATTGATTATATTCCTGAGTAGTACAGAAACCCATAACAGGTTCTACAACGGCACGGTTATACCAGCTTCTGTCAAAAAGAACAATCTCCCC
>JAHEHU010000081.1 GCA_024639765.1 Eudoraea sp. | reverse complement strand
TTAAAGGTAGGAGGTAACCTTTTGAATCTCGATTTTTCACAGCTTCGGAATTTTGACAATGAACCCATCCCTCAGGATAACATTGAGAACAGATTCTCACCCAATTTTGGTTTGGGTTTATACTATCATACCGACAAGTTCTATGCTGGTCTTTCGGCGCCCAATCTTCTCAAAACAGAACATTTTGACAATTCAGCGCAGGATGCCAACAACGTACAATTCCTTTCCACCGAGCGTATAAATTTTTATTTCATTACGGGTTATGTCTTCGATCTTAATGGTAATACTAAGTTTAAGCCTGCCCTGTTGACCAAAGCTGTGGGCGGCGCACCCCTGCAGGTCGATATTTCAGCCAGTTTTCTGTTTAATGAAAAATTCTCGCTTGGCGCGGCCTATCGCTGGGATGCAGCGATCAGTGGTCTTGTAGGGTTTCAGATTTCAGAGCAATTTATGCTGGGTCTGGCTTACGACAGGGAGACGACGGAACTGGGAGGCACACAATTCAACGACGGATCATTTGAGGTGTTCCTGAGATTTGAACTGATAAAATCATTCAGGCGGTTGGTTTCGCCGCGTTTCTTTTAATGGGGTAATGACATGATGAAGAGAGTACTATTTATTATTGCGGTTTTTACAGGTCTTCAGACCTCTGTTTGGGGCCAGGAAAAACAGATGGCCCGGGCCGATGAAGCTTATGCGGAATACTCTTTTAAACCCGCGATTGATATTTATCAAAAGGTGCTGGACCGGGGGTTTGAAAGCGCAGATCTTCTCAGAAAGCTGGGCGATTCCTATTATTTTAATGCCAACTATATCAAGGCTGCTGAATACTATCAACAACTCGAGCAAAATTATCCTGGAGAAATGACCGCTGAATATTACTTCCGATACGCTCAGTCATTGAAATCCATGGAGGACTATCAGAAGTCGGAAATGGCTTTCAAGCGCTTTTCGGAGCTTTCTTCTGCCGAAGATGCCAGGGTTAAGCGCTTCAAGTCACAACAGGATTACATGGATGAGATCGCATCTAATTCCGGGCGTTATGATCTAAGAGAATTCCAATACAATTCGGTATACTCGGATTTTGCTCCAACCTATTATAAAGAAGGCCTGATATTTTCATCGGACCGCGATACCGGAAACCTTGCGCGTTATCGCCATACCTGGAATTCTCAGGATTTTCATGACTTGTATAAATTAAATGCCGACAGCATTTCAGAGAATCAGGTAACCAAATTGAGTAACGTAAATTCAAAATTACACGAATCCACATCTGTCACCACCAAAGATGGATCGGTGATCTATTTTACCAGGAATAATATCACAGAACGAAAATATAAAAGGGATGAGAAAGGTTTTATCCGACTGAAGATTTTCAGGGCAAAGTGGATCGATGGCAGTTGGAATGAGTTGGAGGAACTTCCCTTCAACAATGATAGTTACTCTGTGGCACATCCGGCTTTAAGTCCGGATGAAAAGACTTTGTATTTTGCATCCGATATGACCGGAAGTTTGGGCCAGTCTGATCTGTACAAAGTAGCGATCAATGAAGATGGGACTTTCGGTAGTCCGCAGAACCTGGGTCCTACCATCAATAGTGAAGCAAGGGAGACCTTTCCCTTTATCACTCAGGATGAGATCTTATATTTCTCATCAGACGGGCACCCCGGTCTGGGAGGCCTGGATGTATTTGCCACCAATATCGAAAATTCTAATTATACCAAATCGGTGATCAATGTCGGCCAGCCGGTCAATAGTAGTTTTGATGACTTCTCATTTATTATCGATGAGGAAAGTCGGGAAGGATATTTTGCCTCCAACAGGACTTCAGGTATGGGAGGAGATGACATCTATGGTTTTCTGGAAACCAGGCCATTGGTATTCGAGTGTTTGCAACCCTTATCGGGAACGGTAAGAGATCGTATATCGAACCAGATATTGGTGGGAGCTACCGTAAAGGTTATCGATGAAAGTAACACGGAACTTATCTCTGCGATTACCAATAGTGAGGGCATGTATACACTAAGTTGTGACTGTAACCAGGGCAATTTTGTACGTGCTGCCACACAGGGTTATATTCCCGCAGAGGAATATCTGGGAAAATCAGATGGAAAACCCAGGGTGATCGATTTTTATCTGGAGAGGGAAACTGTTACCGCCGGTTTTGGGGACGATCTTGCCAAATTACTGCAGTTGAGCACCATCTATTTCGATTTTGATAGTTTCCGCATCAGACCCGATGCCGAACTGGAATTCCAGAAGGTGATTGCCGCTATGGAAAAATATCCCAGTCTGAAAATCGTGGCGAATTCCCATACCGATAGCCGGGGCCCTGATGCCTATAACTTATGGTTGTCCCAAAAGCGCGCTCAAGCCACTGTAGATTATATGATATCCAAAGGAATCTCGGCAGATCGGCTACAGGGCAAGGGCTATGGAGAAACAAAGTTGATCAACAATTGCGACGACGGAGAACGGTGTTCTAAGGAACAGCACCAGCTAAACAGGCGTTCGGAGTTTATTATTCTTGAATAAATAGGTTTATCAACACTGTATTCGTCTTGAAATCAGAGATCTCTTAAGGCCCGTGAATGTGGATTTGATCGGTGAAATGCGATATTCATTCCTCGCTTTTATACCCTTCACCTCTTTAGATCGAAGCTACGCTCGATAAATAACTTCTTTCACAACAAATATTTACAGGTTTCAAGTCCTGGAACTATTTTTATCCAAATACTAGTTAATCATAGTCGTATACGAATGGTATGCGATACATCAATGAACCTACGTTGTCTCCTTAATATTCGATTCTTGCTAATCGCAATAGTCTGGGCTGTGCTCTCTACTTTGGCAGCACCTGCTTTTGGTCAGGTGACCTATTCAGATACTTTTAGTTCAGTATCCTATTCCAACAATAATGGCTCGGCCAATTTTGCCACTCCCTGGGTAGAGACCAACGAGACCACTGACCCAAGTGCCGGAAGAATACAAGTTAACAGCAATCAATTGCGGTTCCAGAATCTCGATAACCGGAATATTACCCGGACACTGGACCTTTCCGCTGCCATAAGTGCTACATTAACGCTCGATTTTAACCGAACTAATGGTAACGAGAGTATAGCGGTGCAATTATGGGACGGGGTTTCATACAATACAAGAGCCACACTTAATGGATCGGGCTCTATCAGCTATAACCTTACCGCCGCTGAGATGTCTTCGGCTTCAGCCATCCGCCTCATTACGGCAAGCGGGAATTGGGGAAACAGTGAAACCGTGTTTGTAGACAATGTACTTTTTACAGTTACGGTGACACCTTCCATATCGATAGACGATGTTTCTGTGAATGAGAATGCCGGCACGGCCACTTTCACGGCCACCCATGTCGGAGTGGCTACCGGAGGTCCTTTTACAGTTAATTTTCAGACGGTAGATGGAACGGCTACAGCGGGGTTGGATTATACCGCCATAGTAGGGGGCATCATGAATTTCAATGGTATAGTGGGCGATACTGAAACTATCGTTGTGTCCATTACCGACGATACCATATTCGATGGAGACGAAACCTTTACGATACAAATGACAGGGACTTCCGATCCTTCGGTTAACATTACAGATACGGCAACAGGGACTATCACGGACGATGAGGTAATACTGGGTAACACGCCCTTAGCGCTCTTTCGCGAATTTGATGGATACATGGACTATACTTCCACGGCAGGTACCCTGAGAACCCAACCCAATACCGTGGATCCTTGTGCCATTACCACCTCTTCTTCCAATACATTGAGTTCAGCCATCCCTGCCACGGCAACGATCGAGGCGGCATACCTCTATTGGTCGCACTCCGGGGCCACAATGGATTCACAGGTGACCTTTGAGGGTAATACCATCAACGGACAGGTGGGATATACCACCTCGATAATTGGGTTATCATTTTATGGGTTTTTCAGCGATGTGACCAGTATTGTAAGCGCCATACCAAATCCATCAACCAATGTTTATGATTTTTCGGGCCTGACCATTGATAATACGGGTTCGTATTGCGGTTCTTCAGTGGTTCTTGGTGGTTGGTCATTGATGATCTTTTATAGCGATGTTAGTTTGCCAGCCTCCACAATTAATCTTTATCAGGGATTCGATGGAAACCAGAATTCATCCTCTACATTTTCACTAAGCGGATTCTTTGCCATAGGGTCTGCGGGTTCCAAAACCACAGCGCTTTCCTGGGAAGGCGACCAAACCCTGGCCAATAATGAATCTTTGCAGTTCACTACCCCACTGTCGGGGACTAATAACCTGACGGGTGACGGAGATAATATTGGGGGTACCAGCAATCCTTTCAACTCTACCCATTACGACAATACCGCACTACCTGTAGTTAACAATACGGCAAGTCATGGAGTAGACCTGGATACCTACGATGTTTCTGCCTTTATACTGCCAGGTGAGACTTCCGCTACTACTCAGGTCAATGTGGGTCAGGATTATGTGATCATGAACGCCGTGGTGCTGAAAGTCCCATCGAACCTGATCACCGGAAGGGTTTTTGAAGATGTAAACTATGGTGGGGGTGCCGGAAGAAATTATGCAACTTCATCCGGTATTGGTGTAGCCGGAGCTACGGTTGAATTATGGGATAATGGCGGAACATTAATAGATACACAAACCACCGATGCCGATGGTATCTATGTATTTGCCGGTATGATAGATGGTACCTACAGTGTTAGGGTAGTAAATAGCAGCGTTACATCTTCCAGACCTGGTGGTAGTGGTTGTGGTAGCTGTATGCCCATACAGACATTTAAAACAGAATATATCGCCAGTACGCTGGTGGAACGGACCAATGAAGTGGGAGGGGCCGATCCAACAGCCTCTGATCCACCAGCCGGTACATTTACTGGAGCGCAGTCAGTTGCCTCTGTTACCATTAGCGCTGAAGGGGTAGCCGGATTGGATTTTGGATTCAATTTCAATACAATAGTAAACACTAATGAATCCGGACAAGGTTCCCTGGAACAATTTATTGTAAATAGCAACGAAATAGGTGAAACCGGACTTGATATTGAGGCCAACGCAATATTTGACCCGGCAGCAGGCGAGGATACATCGTTATTTATGATCCCGCCTACAGCAGATGTACTAGGTAGAACAGCAGACCCAAATTATGCTGCTGGTATTTTTGATGTTTTTATAACAGACGGTGCCCAACTTCCAATAATCTCAGGTAATAACACAATTATAGATGGAAGAACGCAAACCGCATATTCTGGAGATTCCAACAGTGGGACAATAGGAGCAGGGGGAACCCCGGTAGGTGTTTCCGCAAACGTACTTCCCATTTTTGACATGCCCGAAGTTCAGGTACATGGTGATAAAAAGGATGTTTTCAGACCGGAGGGCACCAACAATACTATCCGTAATTTGGCCATTTACGCCAATGAAAAATCAGGTATACTTGTTGACGCAGGAACTGCTTTTTTATATGAAAGTCTTATAGGAGTTAATGCGTTAGGTGTAAAATCTGGAAATATTGAATATGGGGTTGAAATAACAAATGGTCAAGTAACCATTGCCAGAAATTACATTAGCGGTTCCCATTTGGCTGGAATACACATTGATGGTGGAACATCGACGATTGTTGAGTACAATCATATTTATCAGAATGGAGCCGTAGACACTTGTACTGACAATATATTGATTGAGAACGGCTCGGGGATTAATATAAGACAGAACATGATAAATGAATCTGCCGGGGTAGGAATAGAAGCGGAAGCTTATAATAACGGACTCATAATTAACGAAAACACTATAACAAATAACGGGGTAAATACGGTTACCTGTGGAGGAATTTACCACGATGCGGGTATACGTTTACAAGCTGACGATGCAACGGTTTCCTTGAATATCATCTATAGCAACCAGGGACCTGGAGTTGTAGTGGCAGACAAAACAGGAATATGGATCACTCAAAATTCGATGTACAACAATGGTATACGTGCTCCTGCCCTTGGAATAGATCTCGACGATTCAAACAAAATGGGCGATGGGGTTACCCTTAATGATAATGGGGATAGCGATAACGGGCCTAATAATCTATTGAATTTTCCTATTATATCCGCAGCATATATGTCTGGCACCAATCTTGTCGTTAAAGGATGGTCCAGGCCAGGTACCAGCATTGAGTTCTTCCTAACTGATATTAATGAAGGGACAGCTAATGCAGGAGATAACCAGCTGGGAATGAGTACGGACTACGGTGAAGGACAGATCTATTTGGTTACGATGGTGGAGGGAAGCGTGTCAGACTCAGATAGCAGTACTTCTTCTTATACCGATGTGGATGGCAATACCGATACGACTAATCAATTCGAATTCAGTATCCCTGTACCTCCGGCGACCACCCTAGGTGAATTTATCACCGCAACAGCTACTCTTTCCAACAGTACCTCGGAATTCTCGCCCTTCAGTATCATTAAGGTGCAAACAATAATAACCAACAGGAGGATCACCTATCGGATTTATGGCAATTAAGTGACTTTGCTCGGGTCATTTCATAAAAAATTGATCCATAGGACTTTACGATGAATTAATGCCATTAATTCGTATTGGTAGATCGGCTTGCCACAGGAATACTATCTCTCAGCATCGTAAAACATGGTGTTAACAACAATTATTTGAAATAATTTTAATTAATCCCAATCTTTGAGCAGGCATTTTTTTGAATAGATGTGTGGACGTTTGATTTATTGTTGACTATGTGGTTGGATTGGAAGAAAAATATTCATATTGAAAATAAGCCCGGAGCAATATGGTTCCTACTTGCTTTTTTGTTCCTGGCAATACTTCATACCCAGGCCCAGATTGGTGTAGGAGCTAATTTCGGTATTGAGGCGGACGCTTATTCGGGGGATGCAACCTCTGGCTCAGGTACGGATGACTGGTATTATGACGGGGTATCCGGCGCTGGTGTTGTCGATGAGGTTACTGCTGCCGCCATGGGATATGGGCCTCAGCTGGCAGCTGAAAATAACATAGCTTTTGATTTAAGACAAAGTATTCCGAATTACGGTACAAACAATGGTTATATATGGTACAGTTCACGTTATGGCAGGGATTATGTGAATCGATCTTCCCTTGATCAAACCACTTTCTCCTCTGGTAAAAATGGCGATAATCCAATGACATCCTGGTCCGCTTCTTCCGGATCATTACCTGCCAAAACAGACCTGGTTGACACTGGTGTGCACATGAGGAGAGATGGTGTTGATGTCACAGATGATCTATGGGTAAATCTCATGATATCTACACTTTCAACTTCAGGAAATCATTTTGTAGATTTTGAACTCTTTGTATCTGAAATGCAAAATGCAGGCCCCGCATTTATAAATTCAGGCCCCGATGAAGGTCATACCGCCTGGCAGTTCGATGGGTCTGGAAACGTTACAGTTATCGGTGACATGATCATCGGTTTCTCCTATGGTGGAAGTGGCGTTTCTGGTGTTGAAGTCAGGTTATGGGTAGATCGTTCAATTTTTGATCCCGGAAACTCTCCGGGTGGTACCTCAACTTTTGTCTGGGGAAGCAGCATTGATGGTGGGAGTACGTATGGTTATGGTCAAATTGTGGTTCCAGGCGGTTCATTGTTGAGCAATGTAAACCCAGCCTCAACCACCGGACCACCGTGGGGTACAACCAATACCTCTGGATATACCCTGAATTATAATAACGATTATTTAGCCGAGGTAGCCTTAAATTTCACTCAACTGGGTTTTGATCCCCGTGCACTTTTTGGCTCAGGCGCTGCCTGCGATTCCCCATTCAGTGCTGTAATTACAAAATCGCGAACTTCTTCGGCCTTTACATCTACACTTAAGGATTTTTCAGGCCCTTATGATTTTCTCGGATCTGCTTCGGGCACGGAAGTCAATACGGCCATTGTAGATCCTGGAGATTTTGATTCCTGTAATACCGGGGAGACTTTCAACCTTCAGGCCGAATTTATTTCTGCTTCCGCAGAATATATTTGGTATTCTTTAAGCCCGGGGGTTGTTTTTCCGGATAATGGTCTATCTGAAATATCAGGAGTAGGAATGGACAATGTTCTTATAGATACCCCAGGTGACTACCAATTGGGAATAGCTCCTTTAGAGGGTTGTACACCGGTTACAGATCCGGGAGATATAATCGGCGTGTGGTCTATACCCTGCGTTCTTGATGACATTTACAGCACAACAATAGGTGTGCCTTTAGTAGTGAATGCTCCGGGGGTCTTGACCAATGATTATGATAGTGATGCAGGAGATACACTTACCGTCACTACAATACCGGTAATAGATGTAAGTAATGGTACCCTTGTACTGGGGGCTGATGGAAGTTTTACCTATACCCCTGATCCTGGCTTTAACGGTACCGATTCCTTCACTTATGAGGTCTGTGATATTTATAGTCTTTGCAGTACAGCCCAGGTGATACTTTCTGTTGGGGTGAATACCGTTATCACCAATCGTAGAATTACCTATCGTGTCAATACAAATTAGGCCTTTACAATATAATTAGCTCGTAAATACTTACAAAAAATATAAGTAAGTCTCTAGTTATTAATGCCTTATTATCAGACCTTAAGACTGTATACAACATCTTTACTTCCCTTTACAGTAGAAATGATTCCATACACAACAAATTTTTTCCAACACCTATTTTTTCACAGACCTTTACCCTACGAGATTACGATACTGAGCTGATTTTTAATAACTAAGCCAGTTTCTACAATATGCAGACCGCGATAAAAAAGACATTTTGTGTTCCCCCCAACCTGAACGTATATCTTTTTGCCATGATTCTTTTCCTGGCACAGGGAATCTACGCTCAAACCACATTTACCGAATCTGCGGCAGCCTATAATTTAAATATTGGAGGTACCAAAGATGGCGGCCATGCCTGGGCCGATTACGATCTGGACGGGGACTTTGATCTGGTCATAAACAGAAACGGTTCAGGATACTTGTTAAGGAACGATGGGGGTAGTTTTTCAGATCAAACAGCGGCCTTAGCCCCTGATTTTTCAGGTGGCAATTTGGAAAGAACAGCTTTGTTCGTTGATTTCAACAATGATGGTTACCCGGATATTTTTAGGAACAAACACAACGACGTTCGCATATACCTGCAAGACCCGGCAACCAACAGGTTTGGCAATGGAACCGGCGGGACGGCTCCTAACCAGCGTTTTACTTCCATGACGGATGGTATGAACACTGAAGGCGCCGGGGCGCTTGACTATGACGGGGATGGCGATTTGGATCTGTTTGTGGATAACCATAATTTTGGTATTGATATTCTTCAAAATGATGGGAATGGATTTTTTACCCATGTCACCCGAAAAGCCGATAGCCCAAGTCCGCCTTACAATGTAGGAGATCCCACCACCTGGCCACTGGGTTTGGTCCAGGATGCCACCGATGGGGATTACGGTTCGGCTACAGATTTTAATGACGATGGTTGGGTGGATATTGTGGTACGGAAAAGAGATCAGGTAGACCTTTTTACCAATCTGGGAGGTACCTTTCAGAATGGAGTGGACATCGATCAGGCCAACAACAGCAACAAAGGGGCTGTAGCCTTTTACGATTTCGATAACGATGGCGATTTCGACCTTTATTGGACGGAAAATGGTAATAATCAGATTCATCGAAACAATGGAGATGGCACCTGGACCCCTCTTGGTGCAGGTACAGGGATCCCTGTTAATTTTGCCGGACAGATAGAAGGTCTGGCTTGTGGCGATGTGGATAACGATGGGGATATAGACATATTTCTCACCGGGGACAGTACCAGTAAACTATATTATAACCAGGGTGCCATGACCTTTGTAGATTCCGGACTGACTTTTAATGCAGCAGCAGGAGAAGGTTGTACGTTTGTAGACATAGATCAGGACGGGGATTTGGATCTATATGCCAACAGAACGGGTAATAACAGACTATATATTAACAATCTAGGTGCAGCTGCCAGAGCGAATCATTTATATATAGACATTATAGAAGACCGCGATGCCTTCGGACTTATTAATTCGGAACAGCGATTCGGTGTAGGAGCGACGTCTAAAATCCTGGACTGTGATGGTAACGTTATCTCAGGTACACGAGAGGTCAATGGCGGCTATGGGCATGGTACCCAGGGACCCGGCCGAATTCATTTTGGATTGCCGAGTGGTCCGAACACACCGATAGTGGTGGAGGTTGCCTTTCCCAGGACTTCGGGAGGCAGGGTAGTCGTCCGACAACAACTGACACCAAGCGATTACTTTAATGGTAGTATAAATTTGCTGGATATCTTGCCGGATAACGCCAATCAACCTCCTATCGCTACAGATGAAAATCTGGCATTGATCGAGAATGGTTCCCTTAACTTCGATCCCATGGCTGATAATGGCAATGGTGCTGATTCTGATCCTGAAGGGGAACCATTGGAAGTTCTATCAGTAACTCAGCCACCGAATGGAACCGCAACACTTAATGGAGATCAGACCATTACGTATACCCCAGATCCTGGGTTTTTTGGAAGTGATTCCTTTACCTATACCATCAGAGATAATGCAAATTGCACTTTTACCTCAGAAGAGGCTACAGCTACAGTTTACATAACTGTTTTTGCTGATTCAGACAATGACCTGGTGGCTGATGTGGCCGACTGGGATGACGATAACGATGGTATTTACGACGCCTACGAATGTCCCATTACCGTATTGTGGGTAACGACTACTCCGGTGGGGGTAGAAGAGCAAAATACGATTGACAAACTTACGGCTATTGGTTACAGCGTAACCGTCGTGGATGATGATGTGGGCGGAGATGCTGATAACTACGATGTTACCTTTGTTTATGAAGATGCTCTAAGTGGAACAGCACTGGCCAATGTTGCCAATCTAACCACAACGATTAATGGTGTAATTACCAGTGAAACCTTCTTATATGATGATTTGTTAGGTGCCAATACGGGGAATACCACCAATACTAATTTAGTAAACATAACAAACAATATTCACCCTATCACCATGGATCTCAATTTGGGTAATCTGGATATAGGTGACGGTTCTTTTCATGCCAATAATCTGAGTTCCGGTACAGTTTTGGGACTCCATCCGAATAGCCAGGTGGCTATTGCCATTTGGGAAAAAGACGATCCGATGGACGTAGGTATTGCACCCGGCAGAAGGGCTATAGTACCTTTTTCCAATTCTAATGGTGGATTTAATGCTGCAGGTGAAGACCTTTTAATACGCTCAATCTTATGGACTGCCAGCCGGGCTCTAAGTTGTGATCTGGATACTGATAGTGTGGATAATCAGATAGATCTGGACAGTGATGGTGATGGGTGTAATGACGTGGTTGAAGCAGGTTTTACCGACGACAACTCCGATGGATATCTGGGCCCCAACCCGGTTACTGTCGATACAAATGGGGTAGTAACCTCTGGTTCAGATGGTTATACCATACCTGCAGATAGCGATTCGAACCTGGTTTACGATTTTCTGGAGGCAGGATCCGCCCCTACAATCACGGTTCAACCAGTCGATACGACTATTTGTCCCGGTTGTGTAGGCAGCTTCACTATAAACAGTCTAGAGGCTGATAATTACCAATGGCAACTATTTAGTGGTTCCTGGGTTAATCTAACTGATTCAGGTATTTATAGTGGTACCAACACCAACACATTAACTATAACTAATCCAACTACTTCTGAAAATGGCAATCAATACCGCGTACGATTGTCCGATGGCACCTTTGTGTGCGGTACTACCATTTCCAATACTGCTGTTTTGATAATCCAGGTCAATACGGTGATTAGCAACAGAAAGATCACTTACAGGGTGAATCGTAACTAATCTGCAATTCGGATTTTTCTTACAACTGTCATCTGATATGAGTTGCTATTCGGGCGATGATCGACGACCGACAACACCCTATTTTTCAAAAAAATCGATGAATGACCTCAAAATTCGACATCTATACAGTGCATTTTCATCATTACACAACATTTATTTTCCACCGGTAAGCTGAAACCTAAATTTGTACGTTGATATTATAC
>JAHEHU010000080.1 GCA_024639765.1 Eudoraea sp. | reverse complement strand
AACTACTTCGTATTCATCATTTACATTTTGGTAAAAGATCCCTGAAGAATAATAGTAAGCCGTACCCCTAACCATCAATCGTGCGAAAGCTCCGGGAATGGTCCTGATTCGAAATCCTCTTGGAGGAAACGCCCGTACATAAGCCCCTTTACGCGCTACGTAGTACATGCCACCTACCGGGTAATAAGATACATTTCTCCATACTCTTGCCCGTGTATTGGCAGGCAGTCTCCTGAGTGTTCGGCGACGCACTCTACGTTTCTTTCTCCTAACCTTTCTGTGGACTTGTCTTTTAGCAGGTCTGTTTACGGTTACCACACGGGTAGATCTCCTACTTGCAACCTGTGCTTCTGCCGAAGGACTATAAAAGAAAAATAACAGTACAATTGCCGACAGAAAAAATTTCCAATTCTTCATGGTTTTGTTTTTATGTTAATCTGCTATCTAGATAAGACTTCTGTTTTTACAGAAGGTTTAAAAGATAAACACAAAACGAAGAACTATTCTTATTTAGTATGCTTGCCAAATAGGTTATCAAATAGGTACATTCAAAGTAGAATGAAAAATACCTATCGCTTACCTCCCTTTTTCTGTTGCTCGGCCTGCTCCATCATCTCACGCATTTTACGTTGAAATTTGTTCTCTTTTTTAGGCTTTGCCTTATTAAGCTGGATCTGAGCATGGATCTTGTCCTCGTCCAAAATAAAGCGCTTAATGGCAAGCATTATAAAAATGGTGATCAGGTTAGAAATAAAGTAATATAAACTTAATCCGCTCGCATAATTGTTAAAGAAGAACAACATCATAAGCGGGGACAAATACATAATAAACTTCATGTTTGGCATCCCCGGTTGTGTCTGCATGTTCTGGCCGGTGGTCATCATCATATAAAAGAAGATGGCCACGGAGGCAAGAATTGGAAATAAGCTCACATGATCCCCATAAAAAGGTATGGTAAAGGGCAATTGAGCTATGGTATCATACGAGGACAGATCTTCCGCCCATAGAAACGACTTTTGTCTTAAAGCAAAAGAGGTGGGGAAGAACATAAATAAAGCATAGAATATTGGCAATTGCAGTAACGCAGGGACACATCCACTCATAGGACTCACCCCGGCCTTGTTGTACAACTTCATAGTCTCCTGCTGCTTCTTCATGGCATTGTCCTTATACTTCTCTGTAAGCTCAGTGATTTCAGGCTTTAGCACCTTCATCTTGGCTTGTGAGAGGTAAGACTTATAGGTTACAGGAGACATCAATACCCTAACAATGATCGTCATCACAATGATAGCGATCCCAAAAGGCAGGAACGAACTCAGGAAACCATAGAATGGGGTAAAAATGTAGCGGTTAATCCATCCAAAAATTCCCCAGCCGTACGGAATAGACTCTACCAAGCCAAGATCTTTATATTGCTTTAACACCTCTATATCTGTAGGGCCATAGTACCAGTTCATGGCATAGGAAAGTTCTCCCCCCTCCAGGGCCAAAGGGGCCACGGTATTGAATTCTTTTGTGAATTTGGCTGTATGACTTTCTTCCGTCACAAGGTTCTTGGAAGTTATATCAACGGTCTCAAAATGTGTATTGGTAGTAAGTATGCTGCTAAAAAAATGTTGACGATATGACAACCATTTTACATCTATCTCTGTCTCTTCATCGTCACCACTTTCCGATAATTTACTGATCTTGTCTCCTTCGTGATTATAGGTTAGACGCGTATATCGGTTTCCGTATTGTATACTTTTATTATGACGTATCCCTCTTAGTTTCCAATTAAGATTTATTGGCTGATTCTGATTGAATACACCATTAAGTCCTTGTGAGCGTATAGTGAAACCTACAAGGTATTGGCCTGGTTTCATCTCATACTGATACTCTAAAAATTGAGTAGAAGACACCTTTGCCTTCAAGGACAGGATCTGACTATCCCCCCGCTGGGTCATACTAGGTTCAAAGAACAGGTCCCTGGTGTTCATGATCCTGTTATTGGTAGTAGTAAAATTCAAATCAAAAACAGCATTGCCATCTTGGACCAAATAGATCGGAATAGAATCATACGTAACAAACTCCTTCAATCTCGCTTCTGTGATCTGCCCTCCTTTGTTGTCTATCTTCAGGAACAACACATCATTCTCTAGAACGGTAGATCCTTCATTAACCATGGTGAACCCAAATTCACCCATGGCATTTTTGTAGTTCACAACAGAGGCAGAATCTTGCAGATCAATGGGTTGGGTCTCCAATACGGGCTTTGCAATCGCCTCCTCTTCCTCAGGAGCTTTTGCGGCTTCCTCCTGTTCTATCTTTGCCTTCTGAGCTTCAATTTCTTCAGGGGTGGGTTGGTTCTGGTAAAACCAGAAAAGCAGGATGCCAAATATCAGCACGAAGCCAATGATCGAATTTATGTCTAATTTCTTTTCTTCCATGGAATTGTTTGTCGAATCTATCAGGTTCAATACCCTAACGGGAAAGATAATAGCACTTTACGGTTAACGCGATTGCAAATATAAGTCCAATTGTGGAGTTTATGCCATACTGGCATTGGTTTGTTGCTTTTTATGAGCCAGAACAGCTTTTATGAATCCCACAAATAAAGGATGAGGATTGGCAACCGTACTTCTGTATTCCGGGTGATATTGTACGCCAATGAACCATGGATGATCTGGTAGCTCAATGATCTCAACTAAATTTGTAGCGGTATTGATCCCCGAAGCGATAAGTCCGGCATTTTCAAATTTTTCTTTATAGTCGTTGTTAAATTCATATCGATGGCGATGTCTTTCAGAAATATCTTTTTTACCATGATAGACCTTTTGTACCAAACTACCATCCTTTAGTTCACAATCCCAGGCGCCTAAACGCATGGTACCTCCTTTATTGGTAATGGTCTTCTGTTCCTCCATAAGACTTATCACAGGATATTTCGTCTCCTCATCCATCTCCGTGGAATTAGCACCTTTCATACCAAGCACATTTCGCGCAAATTCAATAACTGCCATCTGCATACCCAAACAGATCCCTAAAAATGGTATACCGTTTTCCCGCGCGTAGCGAACAGCTTTTACCTTTCCTTCAATTCCTCGTTCTCCAAATCCGGGTGCTACCAGGATGCCATCGAGCCCCTTCATTTTCTGTTCAAAATTTGCATTTGTGATATATTCCGAATGAATAGACTGAACGTTCACCTTTACTTCATTTATGGCCCCTGCATGTATGAATGATTCCAAAATAGATTTATAGGAATCCTGTAACTCAACATATTTCCCAATGAGTCCGACCGTTACTTCACTTTTTGGATGTTTGTGTCTGTCTAAGAATTCGTTCCACTGGGTAAGGTCTGGAGGTGTGGCATCGGACAGTGCTAACTTTTTTAAGGTTACCGTGTCTAATCCCTCTTCCTGCATCATAATGGGGACATCGTAGATGGTAGAGGCATCTATGGACTGTATGACCGCTTCTCGCTTCACATTACAAAACAATGCCAGTTTTTCTTTGATCTCGTCCGAAAGTTCATGTTCTGTACGGCACACAAGGATGTCTGCCTGTATTCCACTTTCCATGAGGGTTTTTACGGAATGCTGCGTGGGTTTTGTTTTTAATTCCCCGGCAGCAGATAAGAATGGCACCAGTGTTAGGTGTATTACAATGGCATTATTGTCCCCTAATTCCCACTTTAATTGCCTAACCGATTCAATATAGGGCAAGGACTCTATATCCCCAACGGTACCCCCTATTTCTGTGATTATTATATCGTACTCCCCGGTTTTTCCAAGTAATTGAACACGTTCTTTGATCTCATTGGTGATATGTGGAATTACCTGCACGGTCTTTCCTAAAAATTCGCCCCGGCGTTCTTTTTCAATGACACTCTGATAGATCCTTCCTGTAGTTACATTATTCGCCTGTGATGTTTTGACGTTTAAGAAACGTTCGTAATGACCAAGATCCAGATCGGTTTCCGCACCATCATCTGTCACATAACATTCCCCGTGTTCATATGGGTTTAAAGTACCCGGATCTACGTTAATATAAGGGTCTAATTTTTGGATGGTTGTCTTGTAACCACGGGCCTGAAGTAGTTTAGCCAGTGAGGCAGCAATAATTCCTTTTCCTAAAGAGGAAGTAACGCCTCCCGTAACGAATACGTATTTTGTAGCTGACATCTTGCGCTTCTTGGTTACGGGATTCAAAGATACGAATTGCAATCGCAAATCACAGGGAATCCGCTGGAAAATCTTTTTGGATCTTGTGCAGCAGCCCTTCCAGTCCGTTCACCTTGATCTCCAGTGCCTGTTTCATCATAAATCCCAATTTTCCCTCGGGAAATCCCTTTTGGTGAAACCATTGCAGGTATGCTTCCGGCAACATAAAAAGATAACGCCCTTTAAACTTACCAAAAGGCATTTTATAATGTGCCAGAGTGATCAGATCCTCTTTCCGGGGTTCAGTTTGCATCCATAAATCTAATTAATTTACCTTTGATAGAGATCAAAAGGCATATCCAGATGAAAAGAAGGTCATTTATAGAGACGGCAGCCGTTGCTTCTGCCGGACTCCTAACTACAGCGAAACTCAGGGGGATGAATTCTACTTCCCCAACATTTCTAAATTTAAAAGGAAATATTAACCATAGTGCCTGTTATTGGTGTTACGGTGATATCCCGCTAGATACTTTTCTGGGTGATCTATCAAATCTGGGTGTAAAGGCCATAGACCTGGTTGGTCCCAAAGACTGGCCTCTTCTAAAAAAACACAATATTCATGCCTCCATGTGTTGGGGCGCAGAGATCAATCTAACCGATGGATGGTGCGATACTACTTTTCACAACACATTGATCAAAAACTACACGGACATGATCCCAAAAGTGGCAGAGGCTGGCTACACCAACCTTATTTGCTTTTCTGGCAGTAGACGCGGTATGAGCGATGAAGTGGGATTACAAAATGCTGTGCAAGGACTATCAAAGATCTTGCCTATCGCAGAAAAACACGGAGTGGTCATCCAAATGGAATTACTTAATTCTAAGGTAGATCACAAAGATTATATGTGCGATCATACTTCCTGGGGTACGGCTCTCTGCAAAGCATTGGGTTCAGAGCATTTTAAACTTTTGTATGATATTTATCATATGCAGATCATGGAGGGCGATGTTATACGAACCATAGAGGAGAACCATCAATATATTGGGCATTATCACACAGGAGGGAATCCCGGCAGGCATGAGATCAATGAAACACAAGAATTGTACTACCCCGCTATTATGAAGGCTATCGTAAAGACGGGTTTTAAGGGTCATGTAGCCCAGGAATTTATTCCAAGCTGGCCAGATAAAATCGCGGCACTGAAGGAAGGAGTCTCTATCTGTGATGTCTAGCTTATAACATTAAATTGTAACGACTATGCGTAAAAATAAACCTCTTGCATTAGGCATGAGCCTCGGAATTGCTTTTGGCGCTATTATAGGCTGGATAACCGATAATACAGGCCTTTGGATGGGTGTGGGCATTGCCCTGGGAGCAGTAATTGGGGCCCGGTATAACAAAAGGAAAAAGGATATTTGAAAGCACAAAATACGTTGCAGCAAAATGGAATCTTACTCCATTGTCTGTAGTGTTTTGGCTATCTTGTTAGTCCATTCTACTTGTATTGCTACCTCCCTGGAAAAGTTGGTTTCCTCATCATAGCGTTTTTGAAAGACCCGCATCTCCTTTAAGATTTGCTCATATATTTGGTTCATTTCTGCCTTTACATTAGAGGAAAAAGAATAGTTCGCCACTCTTGCGCGCATTTTTCTGGCAAATAATTCTGAAATATCAAAATGAAGTTGTTCGTGGCTTAAAATAATGTCATTGGCTGTTTCTGGTTTATACCAGGAAGAGCCGGGATAGAAAAAGCTTTCTATGGTGCAATCTACTTCCATTTTTCCATTGCTTTCCATGGCAGAGAAGCGATATGATATGCCGCTGGCCGTTATAGCCGCTACAGGAGAGTTTTCTTGAGGCCGAGCTTTAAAATCGCTCCAGCGTAACTTATATTCCGGATCCCACTTTATGGTATTTTCTTCCTGACCGCTGCTTTTTACTGCAGTTGCAAGTACAAGACAAATTAGTAAAAATCTTATGCCCCCCAATGAAAATTTATTATCCTTTCTATATCCGGGTGAATGCTGTAATGTACCGGACAGGTATTCGCAGTACGTTCCAATATTTTTCTGTGTTTATCTGAGACCCCGGCGGGCATATGGAGTTCAACTTCAATTTTCGAGATCCTTCTTGGATCTGGAGCCATATGCTTCGTAACCTCTGCATAAGAACCATTTAACTCTAACGGAAAAGAACTGGCTTTTATCCCCATAACGGTAAGCATACAACTGGCCAAACCGGTGGCTATGGTATCTGTTGGTGAAAATGCCTGTCCCAGACCATTGTTATCTACCGGTGCATCAGTAATGAATTTATTTCCCGAGGCAAGATGCTCACAGGAGGTCCTTAAATTGCCTGTGTACGTTACTTTAGAGGTCATATCTTTTATGGGGTTAACTGTTTGATGCTCATATTTTGATACATCATAATATAGGATGCCAGATTAAAATACCCGGAAGTGAGATCCTTGGCATAATCGAACTTATTCCCGGAATACTCCGTAATACCTATGCTTTCTGAAACTACCATAAGATTGGGCCTGTATGCTAATTTTAATAAAAGATCGTATGTTAAATCAAAACCGCGTGTGGCATATCTATCCGGACTACTTCCAAAACGTTTTCTATAGTTTCGGACAAAGGCATCATTTCCTGTTTCCTTATAGATTGAAGGGTAGGTAAAATTAAGATTAGACAGATGCGTTCCTGAAACCACATCATTCTCAAAAGCCTTGTTTTTATTTGTAGTGAACATACGGACAGGTGTTTCCTCCGTATTTGAAGAATTCAAAATGGAGGTGACGCTGGCAACCAATTTAAAATTATCCGTTTCAACAAAAACCCAATTTTTCTTTTCTAAGGACAGCAATAAGGTAAATGCCTCAATATCCAGTGAAATATTTTCCTCATCTTCCAAAACCCGGATAGACTTTGTCATTGGAAATCGTTGCTGTATCAAAGCCCTGGTTGAGTCGTTCTTGGAATCGCTGATCACGATAATATTCTCATCTGTCTTAATGGCTTCTACATAGTCTAACATTCTTTTTCTAAGCACCTGATCTGAGGGTACGGAGAAAAACACATTGGGCAGGCTAAGATCGCTTTCAGATGTAAGCGGCGCAATGATTGGTGTTTGATACTGGGTGGCCACACTAGCTACTTCTTTAAGTATATCAGATTGAAGTGGTCCTATAATAGCATCTACCTCTCCCATGTTCTGTTGCGTCAAAATTAGACGTACGCGTTCCTTACTTAGTTCCGTATCATAGGCCTTCACATCTACAGATACTCCCAATTTAGCAATAGAATCTACCGCCATAAGTGCCCCGCTATACAACCCCAGACTATAGGAGATGGCATTGCTCCGTTCAATGGCTTTTTCCGTATTCGCTATACTGTCCAGATCAAGTCGGTTGATCCTGAAAGGCAGTAATACAAGAAGTCGGGGTCTGTTTTCCCTATTGATACTATCCAGGAGATTTATCTTGTCCAGGACCAATGAATTTCGCACTTCTAAATTATTCGCATTCTCTTTTGGTAATTTTAGGACCATTCCTGCTTTTAGTCCTTTAGAAAGAGCCGGATTCAAGGCCAATAATTCGGTATACCCAATTCCCAGGTTGCGTGTTAAGGAGTACTCCGTTTGTTTTGGTTTTACTTCGTAAAAAATATAATTATCCGTATTGACCTCTTCCGTTTCCAATTTTTTTACCGGCAGCCTAAGCACCATGGCTTCTTTTAACCCACCCTGTTCCAGAATCATAGGATTGAGTTTTATGATCTCTTCTGATGTAATTCCATATTCACCACTAAGGCTGTACATGGTTTTCTTGGGTGGCACAGTGTAGGATTCATACAACTGAACTTCCTGCCCTTCAACGGTGCTTCCCGGCTTTTTTGGTAAATTCAATTCCTGCCCAATAGCCAGATGATTGGTGGTTTTTGGTAAAGAAGGATTGAGAGTTACTAAACTGTCTACAGTGATACCATATTTATGGGCAATGCTCCATCTTGTTTCTTTAGGCAGAACTACATAGGTCTCAAAATCTTCCGGATTTATGCTATCTGTTACTGCTTCTATTTCCGGGAATTCCGGTATCTGCAGCCTCATCCCTTTCTTTAATGGGGTGCTGTAAAGTTCTTTATTATATCTTTTAATGTCATCTACACTTATTTCATATCTCCGTGAAATACCATAAATTGTCTCTTTTTTTCGAACACGATGGGTTCTGAAACGAAGTGGAGTACGTTCCTCTTGCTCCTGGTCAGTTTGCACCATTTCAACTTCTTTGGGCGTCTCAGGAAGTGGATTAGTATCTGAAGCACTTGCCTGCATTGGGATAACGAGAATGGTATTTGGTTTTAAGACATCTCCCTGTTTTAGCTCTTTGTTGTATTTAAGAATGTTAAATGGAGTAACACGGTATAATTTGGAGATACTATATAATGTTTCTCCTTCTTTAACCGCATGGGTTTTGAATTGTTGCGCCTGCATATGGAAGGCAAACACTAGAAACAAAACAAGGCAGTTCAGTACTTTCATCATTGTATATACGTTTATTCCCACTCTATGGTTGCCGGGGGTTTAGAACTTATGTCATACACTACCCTATTTACCCCCGGGACTTTATTTATTATGTTGTTAGACATCTTTTGTAAGAACTCGTACGGCAAATTTACCCAATCTGCGGTCATGCCATCTGTACTTTCAACAGCCCTCAGAGCCACACATTTTTCATAGGTCCTTTCATCCCCCATGACCCCAACGCTATGTACTGGAAGCAACATGGCTCCAGCCTGCCATACTTTATCATACAGCCCCCACTCTATTAATCCATTTATAAAGATAGCATCAACTTCCTGCAAAATAGCTACCTTCTCTCTGGTTATATCGCCTAGTATCCTGATGGCAAGACCCGGACCGGGAAATGGATGTCTCCCTAACCTTTCGTCTGCGATTCCCAGGGTAGCCCCCACCCTTCTTACTTCATCTTTAAACAACATTTTCAAAGGCTCAACTATGTTCAACTTCATATAATCTGGCAGGCCTCCTACATTATGATGACTTTTAATGGTGGCCGAAGGTCCGCCAGAGGCCGAAACCGATTCTATTCGGTCAGGATAAATAGTTCCCTGAGCCAACCATTTGGCATCTTCCACTAAGTGTGCCTCATCATCAAAAACATCAATAAAGATACCTCCAATGATCTTTCTTTTCTTCTCCGGATCTTCTTCTCCTGCTAAGGCATCCAAAAAGCGTGCCGAAGCATCCACTCCCTTCACATTTAAACCCATATGTTTGTACTGTTCAAGGACCTCCGTAAACTCATTTTTTCGCAACAACCCATTATTTACGAAAATACAATGCAGATGCTTTCCAATGGCCTTGTGCAATAGCACTGCTGCCACCGTAGAATCTACACCTCCGGAAAGCCCTAATATTACCTTGTCGTTGCCAATCTCCTTCTTCAGTTCTTCCACGGTGGTCTCCACAAAGGCATCTGGGGTCCACGTTTGTTCTAATCCGGCGATATGCACCAGAAAATTTTCCAGCAGTTGTTTCCCATCTTTTGTGTGATATACCTCAGGATGGAACTGAATAGCATAGGTTTTCTCCTCTTCAATTTTATAGGCCGCATTTTGTACATCATGAGTACTGGCCAACAATTCTGCATTTGGGGGTAATTCCTTGATGGTATCTGAATGACTCATCCAAACCTGCGATCCTGGTGCTATCTTATCAAAGAAGGGTTCATTTTCTTTTATATCAGACAATCTCGCCCGTCCGTACTCCCTGGTATTGGATGGAGCTACATTGCCTCCATGAAAATGGGCCAGATACTGGGCGCCATAACAGACCCCTAATAATGGTATCTTCCCTTTGATCTTGCTCAGATCAGGATGTGGAGCATCTTCTGAACGGACCGAATAAGGCGACCCCGACAGGATCACTGCTTTAAATTCGGAAAGGTCTTCAGGGAGATGGTTATAAGGCTTGATCTCACAAAAAATATTTAATTCACGAACCCTGCGCGCTATAAGCTGGGTGTACTGAGAGCCAAAATCTAAAATAAGGACGTTATTTTGCATGGGCAAAAATAGCAAATTGAGTACTTTCGTAAAGGATCTTTAGCTATATTTATTAGCGGTTTATTAACGCCCTATTTATGAAACACGCCTCCTCAATAATTTTTGGTATTTCCATAGTCCTAGCGGCTTATTTTTTGGGTAATGCATACCAGCAAAGAGCTAATCCCCCACAGGTTATCTCCGTCACCGGACTAGGAAATGAAAATTTTATATCAGACCTCATTGTATGGGAAGGTTCTTTTACAGCGTTCAATACCGATCTGAAAACAGCTTTTGAACAACTTAACAGAGACAAGGAAATTGTACGTAACTACCTGATATCAAAAGGTATACCAACGGATAACATTATATTTAACTCAGTTCAAACCTTAGAACAAAGAGATAATAAATATGATAATGGCAACTATGTAGGGAGTATTTTCCGTGGTTATTCTCTAACGCAATCAGTGAGCATTGAATCAGAAGATGTAGCTCTCGTAGAACAAGTTGCCAGGGAAATCACAGAATTGTTGAACAAGGGTGTTCAATTTACTTCATCACCCCCGAGGTACTATTATACACAATTGGCAGATCTTAAGGTAAAGATGATCGCTCAAGCAACCGAAGATGCACGCCTGAGAGCAGAAAACATTGCAGATAATGCAGGAGGTACCTTAGGTGATCTCATATCAGCTAAAATGGGGGTTTTCCAAATTACCGGACAGAATTCTGATGAAGCCTTTAGTTGGGGAGGCGTTTACAATACTGCCTCAAAGAAAAAAACGGCTTCCATTACAATGCGCCTGGATTATAACGTTTATTAGGTCAATCCAATAAAAACAGTTGAATCATCTCTGTTATGGTCGTTATTAAAAGGAAAAGTAAGTACCGTGTGAACTTAAAAAAGAAAAAGCCCTGACCCCTACGGTCAAGGCTTTTCAAATCAAAAACCAACCTAAACACATGAATTTTTATGACACTCTAAAAAAGTTCTTTTTCACAGCAATTTATTATAGAACAACTCTCTTTAAAAAAACCCTACCTCATCTTTAATTTTTTTATCTTTAAATACTTTAAAGCCCACACCTATGACTCAGAATTATTTTCAAGAACTTACCGAAGAAATAAACAAAGGTGCTTCTCAAAAAGGACATCCCTTTCGTTATTTCACCCTTGCCACGGTGGGTTTAGACCAGGTAGCACGTTTAAGGACCATTGTACTTCGCAAGGTCTCGGAAGACCTTAAACTTACCTTTTACACTGACAGCAGATCAAAGAAAATGATCCACCTTCAGGAAAATAAAAAAGTAGGCCTTCTCTTTTATAACCCCAAAAATTTAATGCAGGTAAGGATCGAAGGGATGGCTAAAGTGGTAAATGATGATAAGATCAAAGAAAAATACTGGAAAGGTGTAAAGGGAAGTTCGAAAAAAGACTATACGACCACTTCAGCGCCCGGTACAAGCTTAAGCGATCCAGGCCAATTGGATTATTTGGATGATGAGGATCATTTTTGCATTGTGGAAATCACACCTTTTAAAATCGAATACCTCAAACTTAAAAGACCTCACCATATTAGGGTGAGATACTCCTGGGAAGTTGATTTCTGGGAAAGCGAGTATCTGGTACCTTAGCTTCCTTTTAACCTATCCCTTCAAGGTGTCTAAGATAAGTTCAATATCTGCCTGATTGGTATCCGGATTAATAAAACAAAAACGAAGAACTGTTTCATAATCGTCTTTTGTTCTCCATTTGGTTGGTGCCACCAAGGCAATCCCTTCTTTATGATTGTTATAGGTCCAGTTGGTATATGCTTCACGCGACCATCCTTTGCGCCTGAACAGGACACAGGACAGACTGGGAGGTCTCACCAGTTCCAGTTCTGGCCTTT
>JAHEHU010000079.1 GCA_024639765.1 Eudoraea sp. | reverse complement strand
GGATCACCACTAAGGAAGCCATGTGGTCCCCTCCTATCTTATCTGGCATGATCACTTTATCGGCCCCACCTAACAATAGTTTCTTTTGAGAAGTAATTTTAGAAGCCCTGGAGATAATAAAGAGTGATTTGTTCAACTGTCTCGCAGACAAAACCACAAATAAATTTTCCGCATCATCTGGTAAGGCAGCGATCAAATAGCTGGCACGTTCTACGCCTGCTTCTAATAAAATATTGTCATCATTAGCATCCCCTTCAATAAATAAGACCTCGTCCTCAAATTTCTCAATGATCTCTTTGTCTCTTTCAATGACAATAAACGGACGTTTATAAGCTGTAAGCCTCTCAGCTGCCTGCATACCATTACGACCATATCCACATACAATCACATGATTGGATAAATTACTGATCTGATTTTTCACTTTTTTCTTTTTTAGGAGTTGTAATGAATTTCTACTTAGAATATATTCCGTGATCACTGATATAGCAAAGGAAAATATGATTACACTGCATATTATGAGTAAAGCAGTAAATATTTTGGCATTGGCATCTAGTGGCCGTACCTCCCCAAAACCTACGGTAGCGAGCGTAATTATGGTCATATAGAAGGCATCTAACCAACTATAGTTCGAAATAAAACGAAACCCAATGACACCTATCACCACAATGGTGACCATTAGGGAAATTGCTAAATAGATCTTGGAACGAAAAAGTCTAATCATAATTAGAGGTCAAAAACAGATGTTCGTTTTGTGTAAATCAGATCTTTGATCCTTAACCAAAAGGCTAAAAAGAGATACAGCGCAAATCCAAAACCCAAAGTTACAAATGTCAGATATATAAATGTAGTACGCACTACCCTGGCCCTGATCCCTAAACGCTCAGCAATGCGGCGCGACACTTCAAAACCTCGCTTTTGAAAAAAGTACAAAAGTTGATAAAAGACGTTCATGCCATAAAATTACTATTTTCCATACAATAAATACTTACCAACTGCACATTGCAGGCACTTATTTTTTGTACAATACTGTTGATACAAATGTAGTAGTGCCTGACTCTCGTGGGCATTAATTGCATGTACCCCTAAAATTGAAAAGATACGAAGCACCTTATTTTTTTCAGCCTTTATCTCTTTAGCCCAGCCCGTGAGACGTTCCATATCCAAGCATCCTCTGTTGGTCTCGTATAAAAGCCTGATGGGCAAAACCGAATTGAGAATAATAAGATCTGTAAACTGACTGCTCATCTTTTTAGGTGTAGGGGACGATCGTGTGCCAAAGTTGTAGTGGGTGTCCCAATAGGAGCCAGCCTGGGCCTTAAGTAAGGATCTCAGCGATTTAAGAGAGGTATCTTCAATGACCCGGGCAAACAAAGCAGGATGTCTTTGATATAGGTTTGCTACCTGGGATAACCTTATAGTGGGGAAATTATATGGACGTAAGGAGAAGAACTCTGGTTTGTGGCAAACCTCATCACTTAACCCATATTTAGCCTTTAGAAAATTAAATGTTTTTTGTAGTTCAAGATAATAAGGATCAGTAAGGTCATTACGTTGTAACATACCGGCCATGCCAAAGAAAATACTTTCCAATAGAAATGAATTTCCGGAATTCTTTCTAACCACTTTATAAGGAATGATCTCACCCAGACGGAGAAAAGCAGCACCGTTGATATTAAGACCAAAACTCTTTAGAAGAATCCTGAAAAAGACCTGCTCCCAATTGTTTGTTGTGCCTTCTAGCCATTTTTTCATTAATCTGGCCTTTTGCCGTAATCGGTTTTGAAACAAATCATCTATCCATGGATTTATAAGCTCATGGCTTACACCCCCGATAGATCTTTCACAGGGAAGTGACCTATGTTTATTGGTATCAAAAACATTCTGAATAGTATCAATATCATCTAGGGAGATATACCGGTTAAGAGCCAGCGTTGGGATCACAGAGCCATCTTCACGGGTAATACATGCATCTGCCTCCCAAACTACGTGCAGGATCACATTGTTATAAGCCGGGTCTTTGTGATGTTGGTGTTTATACCAGTCTGATGCCTTTATATGCATCTCAACATGGCCCACCCATTCCTGATCTTCCAAACACACCTTAGCAAACAGGAAATCAGGCCCGGATAGATTATTGGGTCTTCCGGTATGGATCACATTAATGGTATGCCCCTTTGTACTTCTTAACTCCGGTAGAGGAAACCTTTGCCCTTGCCATATGAAATGCAATATTGTTTCACGCATCCTCCAAAATAAAAATTCCCGCTGCAAGCGGGAATCAGAAATGTACTTTTAGGATTCAGGAAATTTCTCCCTTCCACTCCAGTATGCCCCCTTTAAGATTGTAGGCATTGGCAAATCCAAGATTGTTCATGATTGCACACGCCTGTCCGCTTCTGTTACCAGATCGGCAATAAACGTAGTAGTTTTTAGATTTATCCAACTTTTGAAGGGCCTCCATAAAGGCCTGGGGATTATAGATATCATAATGCATCGGATCACCGATAACCCCATTCTCCACTTCCTCCATGGTTCGAACATCCAGAATGACACAATTGTCATCCTCCTTTACCTTAATTGCCCACTCTTCCTGTGATAGATCTGCCATAATAATATTTTTAGGGCACAAAAATATAAATACTTCACAATAATCTGCTATGATGCCGGTGCCTTTTTGCACCAAAACTTCCTTATCGGTACTAAAAAAATTAACACACTTTTAGCGTTCTCAACCCTATTGGTAATCAAAATTCTTTTACATTTGTATATACAATTATTGTACTTACATGAATGTTGAGGAGGTTATAAAGACAACAAAGCAAATTCCACTTAAGAGCAGAACTCTTATTCATCTTATGCTGGTAAACAATAAGGTAAAGGAGACCATTAGTGCTGCTTTAAAACCATATGGTGTGTCTTTGCAGCAATTTAATGTATTGCGAATCCTTAGGGGACAGGGTAAAAAGCCAGCTAACCTCTCAACGCTCAACGAGCGTATGGTCACCAAAATGAGTAACACAACCAGATTGGTGGACAAATTGCTGATTAAAGGATACGCGGACAGGTCTGTTTGTGAAGAGAACAGAAGAAAGATCGAGATTACTATCACCCAGAAAGGGCTAAATGTTTTAGAAGAAATGGACGCTGTTATGCAGCAGACTGAATCGTTATTAGTAGATCAGCTTACTGAAAAAGAATTACTTGAATTGAATACCCTATTAAATAAATTTTAAATAAATCCATCTTTAAATCAATTATTATTAAAAGTAACATCATTATTATGAAAAGAAGTGTATTAAGTTTGGCTCTGGCCATCGTTTTTGGAGCAACGACTGTTGCAAACACAACAGAACCTATCGAGAAACAAGTGAAAACTGAGGAGAGCTCTGTAATGTGGAAGGCCTATAAAGTAACAGGTTCTCATTCTGGTTTGGTACAACTCACAGAGGGTGCGCTAACTTTCGATGGGGACGCCTTAGTTGGAGGAAGTTTTACAGTAGATATGACAAGCCTGATAGCAACAGATCTGGAAGGAGATTCTAAAGCTAAATTAGAAGGACATCTAAAGTCTGATGATTTCTTCGGTATCGAAAATCATCCGAATTCTACGCTTGTATTTACAGAAGTAAAGGCTACTGGCAAGAATTCTTATGAAGTAACCGGAGACCTAACTATTAAGGGAATAACAAAACCGATCACCTTTGATGTTTCCATCTACGGGAGTAAGGCTACAGCCTCTGTAAAAGTAGATAGAGCCAATTATAACGTACGTTATGGTTCTGGTAGTTTTTTCGACAACTTGGGAGATAAAACGATCTATGATGAATTTGATCTGGTTGTTGATCTGCAATTCTAGAATATTTTAGTGAAATTTAAATCCTGGATAGATATCTCTGTTCAGGATTTTTTTTTGTTCCTGCGCGGAAATTATGGAGAAGTTGCATGTAAACTACTATTTTTAAAAAAAATTTAAAATGTCCATAAAAATATACTTCCACTTACTTTGCTTTTTGTTTTTAAGCTTGTTTGTCCTTAGCTGTTCTTCGGGATTTCAATATTCCATAGATACCACATTGAACCCATACGATATTTCACCGCTCACCGCCAACTTGAAAATTGAAGCTGAAAAACCTGTTACTGCCAAGGTAACTGTATTGGGTAGCATTCCTCTAGAGCAAGCATTTGAAAAGACTTCTGCCAAGATGGATATCCCGGTAGTTGGCCTGTATCCCAATGCCATAAATAAAGTGGTTGTGACCTTAGATTATGAAGGTGGACAAATAAAAGACACCGTTCAGATTACCACCAAAGCTCTTCCCTCCTATTTTCCAAAGATCGAGATCAATAAAGTTGATCGAAGCAGAATGGAGTTGGGCATGCATGGCTGTGATATTCATTTCGCGAACAAGGGATCTTTTAATTCCGGTCCGTTCATTTTTGACGACCAGGGTAAAGTGCGTTGGTATTTGGATCTGAGTGCTGCAGGTGAAATGGTAAGTCCTTTTCAAAGACTTAGGGATGGAACCCTGCTAATGGTAAGTAGAAATGTGATCTATGAATTTGATATGCTCGGAAAAGCCCTTAAAAAGACCAATATTAACCCAAATTACGGGATGCACCATGATGTGGTTGAATTACCAGATGGCAACCTTCTTATATGTGTTGGCAAGAAAAATAATTTCATAACCTTAAACAACAAGTTTGAAGTTTCTGACAGCGATTTTATAATTCTGTTTGACCGTAAGAATTCTAAAATTGTACGGGAATGGGATGTTGCCCAAGTATTGGATGTAAGTAGAAAGGACCTTAATTTTTTTAGACCGGGCGACTGGTTGCATATGAATGGTCTGGCCTTCGATGAAAAGGATAATTCGATCATCGTCTCCGGAAAAAACCAGGGATTGATCAAAATTTCATGGAACAATAAATTACAATGGATCCTGGCTCCAAATAAAAACTGGGGCAAGGCCGGGAGAAATGGGGAAGGGTTTGAAACAGCACCATTTGTATTAACCGCCGTAGATTCCATGGGAAGACCATATGCCAAACCCATTCAGGAAGGATTGCAAAGTAGCGACTCTTTTGACTTTTCCTGGGGAACACATGCCCCCTTTCTCATGCCCAATGGCAATCTGTTAGCTTTTGATAATGGCACCTATCGAAATTTTGAGAATAAGGATCAGTTTTCACGTGCCGTAGAATATCATATTGACGAAGAAGACAATACCGTAACACAGGTTTGGCAATATGGCAAAGAAAGAGGACAAGAATTTTTCTCAACGATCGTGAGCGATGTTGACTATCTAGCCAGCTCAAATAATGTACTGGCTACCTCCGGGTACATTAAAAACGGTACAAATTTGTTGGGGAAAATAGTTGAAGTTGATTACGAGACAGGTGAAGAGGTCTTTGAAGCGACCTTGTATTTTAAAAGTTCAAATGGAAATAAAACAAGTTCCTGGGGACAAACAGACATCCTTTACCGCTCCGAGCGCATGCCCTTGAGATATTAATAAGAGTACTATGCGTGTCTTTATATTTTAGATTCGTTTTTTGTATCCCAAGAAACCTATCATTTGATTTGTTAATATAAAATTCCTTTCTATATTTGAACCAATGAAAACAAAAGCAGTACATACTTGGTGGTGGAATCCCTTACGTCCTATGTCGTGAGCGAAGCACATTGAAGTACTACTGTACGAAAAGGCTTGTCTATCACGACAAGCCTTTTTGCTTTATTAATCTTAGGTAAATCCTAAGTCGGACCAAAAGTTACAACCCGATGCGTTATAAATTAAAGACACATTTTAAAAAGATCCTGGCAGATACAATTACCCCTGTCAGCGTATATCTGAAGATCAGAGATAAATTTCCTAACAGTATTCTTTTGGAGAGTAGTGATTACAGGGCCAATGACAATACCTTTTCCTATATCTGCTGCAACCCAATTGCCTCTATCACCATAGAGAATGAACAGATCATTGAGCAATTCCCCGATGGAGAAAAAATTGAACTTTCCATCACAAACAACACAGATGTAGCAGCTGTAATTCACGACTTTGCCCAAAAATTCGAGGTCATTCAGAAAGACTTCAAATTTATCAATAATGGATTGTTCGGATATATCGCCTATGATGCAGTGAGGTATTTCGAAGAAATTGAGATTCATAAAAAGGCAGATTCCATTTCCATACCAGATGTATATTATGCAGTGTACCAAAACATCATTGCCATTGACCATTTTAAGAACGAGGCGTACATCTTTGCACATTGTTATGATCAGGAAAGCAATATTGAATACATAGAACAATTGTTGAATGCACGGAATTTCGCTTCTTACACCTTTAAGAAACAAGGAACCCCTGCAACCAATATTGAGGATAAGGAATACAAAGATCATGTAAGGCGTGCGAAAGAACATTGCCATAGAGGAGACGTATTCCAACTGGTACTTTCCAGAAGGTTTTCCCAGGCTTTTAAGGGGGATGATTTTAATGTATACAGGGCCCTTCGTTCAATCAATCCTTCACCATATCTGTTTTATTTCGACTACGGAGACTTCAAGATCTTCGGTAGTTCGCCCGAAGCGCAACTGATCGTAAAAGACGGCAAAGCTGAGATTCACCCCATAGCAGGAACCTTTAAAAGGACCGGTAATGATGAAGAAGATGCCATTCTTGCCAAAAAGCTCTCGGAAGACGCCAAGGAGAACAGCGAACACGTTATGTTGGTAGATCTGGCACGCAATGATCTGAGCAGGAATGGAAACATGGTTAAAGTGGAAAATTACCGTGAAGTTCAATATTTTTCACATGTAATACACCTTGTATCCAAGGTTACAGGACAGAAGAAAAAAGATATCCCTACCTTAAAAGTAGTGGCAGACACCTTTCCTGCCGGGACATTAAGCGGAGCGCCTAAACACAGGGCTATGCAACTTATTGAAACCTATGAACCAACTAACCGCGGTTATTATGGAGGGGCCATAGGCTTTATGGATTTTCAGGGAAATTTTAATCACGCCATTATGATCCGAACCTTCCTGAGCAAAAATCATACGCTGTATTATCAGGCAGGTGCCGGACTGGTAGCTGCATCAGAACCTGAGAATGAATTACAGGAAACATACAATAAATTGGGTGCTTTGACCAAAGCCCTGGAAATAGCAGAAGATCTGTAGCGATGATGGAAGTTTTGATGATCGATAATTACGATAGTTTTACCTACAACCTGGTTCATTATCTGGAAGATCTGGATTGCAAGGTGGTGGTAAAAAGGAACGATAAACTATCGCTCCATGAAGTAGATGGTTTCCAGAAGATCGTACTATCTCCCGGACCCGGTATACCTGAAGAGGCAGGTTTATTGAAAGAGATCATCTCAAAATATGCTCCTACCAAAAGTATTTTCGGCGTTTGTTTGGGACAGCAGGCCATTGGCGAGGTTTTTGGAGGCAGGCTTATAAACCTGGAAGAGGTATATCATGGAGTTGCGACCACTGTAGAGATCGTAAAGGACGACCCTATTTTTAGAGGATTGCCTAAAACAATTGAAGTTGGCAGATACCATTCCTGGGTAGTTGATACGGACCTCCCGGAAGCATTGATAGCAACATCCTTTGATACCAGTGGTCAGTTAATGTCTTTACGGCATAAGGAATATGATGTGTGTGGCGTACAATTCCACCCAGAATCTGTACTTACACCTCAGGGAAAGAAAATACTAGAGAATTGGATATATTCTAAACCATGAAAGAAATATTAAACCGACTCATAAATCAGGAGATCCTGGACAAGGAAGATGCCAAGCAAATTCTGATCAATATGGCCAATGGGGCCTATAATCCAAGTCAGACAGCAGCATTCCTAACGGTGTATATGATGCGCAGTATTACCATTGAAGAATTAGAAGGGTTCCGGGATGCCTTATTAGAACTCTGCCTGTCAGTAGATCTGAAAGACTTCGATCCTATAGACCTATGTGGTACCGGAGGAGATGGAAAAGATACATTTAACATCTCAACCCTTGCTTCCTTTGTGACTGCAGGGGCAGGGATCTATGTAACCAAACATGGTAATTATGGCGTGTCTTCCACTTGTGGTAGCAGCAATGTGATGGAATTCTTAGGTATAAAGTTTAGTAATGACGCAGATTTCCTAAGGAAATGTATTGAGACCTCCGGTATCTGTGTGCTTCATGCCCCATTATTTCATCCGGCCATGAAGAATGTGGCACCTATACGCCGAGAATTGGCCGTGAAAACCTTTTTCAATATGCTGGGCCCCATGGTAAATCCCGCCTTTCCGAAGAATCAAATAGTAGGTGTATTCAATCTGGAGCTGGCAAGGATGTATGGCTATCTCTATCAGAATACCAATAAAAAGTATACCATACTCCATGCCCTGGATGGCTATGATGAGATTTCATTAACTGGGCGCACTAAGACCATATCAAACACCTCAGAAAACATGTTACTCCCTGAAGATTTTGGAGTAAATACGGTCTCGCAGAAGGCTATAGTTGGAGGTAGCTCAATTGAATCTTCGGCCCAGATCTTTATGGATATTTTGCAAGGAAAAGGTACAGTGGCCCAAAACAATGTGGTCTGTGCGAATGCCGGTATCGCCATTGCCACAGCAAAGGAACTTTCACCAAAACAAGGCTTCGAAATTGCCTTAGAATCACTAAAAAGCGGCAAGGGTCTTAAAGCCCTTCGTACTCTGCAAGAACTCAGTAACTAATGGATATTCTTGAAAAAATAGTACTTCAGAAGAAAAAAGAGGTGGCCCTAAAGAAGTTACTTATACCCAGTAAACAACTGGAAGCCTCCTCGCTGTTCAATCGTAAGCCCCTGTCGCTGTCTCAGGCATTAAGGAGTAGTAAATCGGGCATTATTGCCGAATTTAAAAGAAGGTCTCCGTCCAAATCTGTGATTAATTCTATAGATCCGGTACAGGCAGTAGCCAAAGGATATGAAGCTGCGGGAGCCTGTGGCATGTCTGTTCTAACAGATACCCACTTCTTTGGCGGAGGCTTGGAAGATCTGCTCTTAGCCCGTGCGTCCGTAAATATTCCTTTGTTAAGGAAAGACTTTATAATTGATCAATACCAACTCATAGAAGCAAAAGCGCATGGTGCCGATGTTATCTTGCTCATCGCAGCCATTCTTAGCAGGGATGAGATCAAAACCTTCTCGGCACTTGCCAAGCAACTTCAATTAGAAATTTTACTGGAAGTTCACAATGAGGATGAATTAGAACACGCGCTCATGCCGGGACTCAACATGATTGGAGTTAACAACCGTAATCTTAAGAATTTTGAAGTTTCTTTAGATACCAGCAGGCAGCTGGTTTCCAGAATACCGGATGAATTTGTGAAAGTATCTGAAAGCGGACTCAGCCAGGTGGCTGCGGTTAGTAGTCTTAGACAAGAAGGATATCGCGGTTTTCTTATTGGGGAGTCTTTTATGGCCAGCAAGGATCCAGGAAAAAGTGCTGCAAACTTCATTAAAAATGTAGAAGCATGAAGGTAAAGGTCTGCGGTATGAAATATCTGGATAATATCAAGGCTTTGGCAGCGCTGGAGCCAGACTATATAGGTTTCATATTCTGGGAGCCATCCAAGCGGTTTTTTGACGGTAGCATACCACCCCCGGCGTCATCCGCAGAACGCGTTGGCGTATTTGTAGATGCTACTGTAGATGAAATAATAGAAAAGGTAGTGCACATTCCCCTCGATCTTATTCAGCTGCATGGCAAGGAGACAGTTGAATTTTGTGCCCAACTTAGAGAAGAACTTAAACTGCTTGAAAACCAACAAAAAAGAACCAACAGACCTTATAAAATAATTAAAGCATTCAGCGTAGGGACCACCTTCTCCTTTGACAAGTTAACCCCCTATGAAACGTATTGTGACTATTTCTTGTTTGATACCAAAGGACCTCTACCCGGTGGAAATGGATACACCTTTGATTGGCAGCTTTTAAGTACCTATACCTCAGATGTTCCATTTTTTTTAAGTGGTGGGATAGGTCCAGCCAACATTCCTGAACTCACTGAATTTTTAGCATCCCCCCTTTCTTTAAAATGTAAGGCCATAGATGTAAACAGCAAATTTGAAGTGAGTCCGGGCTTAAAGAATACCAAAGAATTAAAGACCTTTATAACTATTTTGCAAAAAGAAAATTAATGCTATTGCTATGAGAACTTATCAAGCAGATGAAAAAGGATATTACGGAGAATTTGGAGGAGCATTTATACCGGAAATGCTCTATCCCAATACAGAAGAACTAAGACAACATTACGTGCAGATCATGGAGGAAGCTTCTTTTAAAAAAGAATTTCATCAGCTCCTAAAAGACTATGTTGGCAGACCAACACCTTTGTACTTTGCCAACAGACTATCTGAAAAATACAAGACCAAGATCTATCTTAAAAGAGAAGACCTATGCCATACCGGTGCCCATAAAGTAAACAACACCATAGGACAGATCTTAATGGCTAAGAAACTGGGTAAAAGCAGGATCATTGCCGAAACTGGTGCAGGTCAACACGGTGTTGCCACAGCTACTGTGTGTGCTCTTATGGGTATGGAATGTATTGTATACATGGGGGAAATAGATATTGCCAGACAAGCCCCCAACGTAGCCCGAATGAAAATGCTCGGGGCCGAGGTAAGACCTGCCCTTTCTGGTAGCCGAACCTTAAAAGATGCCACAAATGAAGCCATACGTGACTGGATCAATAATCCTGTAAATACCCATTATATCATTGGCTCCGTAGTAGGACCACATCCTTACCCAGATATGGTAGCCCGTTTCCAGTCGGTCATTTCTGAAGAGATAAAATGGCAACTAATGGAAAAGGAAGGCAGGGAAAATCCAGATTATGTGGTAGCCTGTGTGGGAGGTGGCAGTAATGCTGCCGGGACTTACTATCATTTTCTGGATAATAAGGACGTAGGTATCATTGCTGTAGAAGCTGCCGGGAAAGGAATTCATTCCGGGGAGAGTGCAGCAACCTCTGCCTTAGGCCAGGTAGGTATCATTCATGGTAGTAAAACCTTGCTGATGCAAACGCAAGACGGACAGATCACAGAGCCATATTCCATTTCTGCGGGGCTAGACTATCCCGGAGTGGGCCCTATGCACGCCAATTTATACAGGACAGGCAGGGGAGAATTTATTTCGATAACGGATGATGAGGCGATGACCGCCGGGTTATTGGTCTCTCAATTGGAAGGGATCATCCCGGCCATAGAGACGTCTCATGCCTTTGCTATTTTTGATCATAGAAAATTTGGTCCGGATGATGTAGTTGTCATCAATTTGTCTGGCAGAGGCGACAAGGATCTGCAAACGTATATCGATTATTTTAAACTATAAGAATCATTCTTTGGCAACAAATAAGCAGCAGTAACGCATGAATAGAATTAAACAAAAACTTCAGGAAGATAAAAAACTCCTGTCCATTTATTTCACGGCGGGTTATCCCAAGCTGGAAGATACAGTGCCTGTCATCACTGCCTTGGAACAAGCAGGTGTGGATATGATAGAGATAGGGCTACCGTTTAGTGATCCGTTAGCAGACGGACCTACTATACAGGAGAGTTCCACTGTTGCACTGCATAATGGGATGAGCACAGACGTTTTATTTAAGCAATTAAAAGATGTGCGTAAAAAGGTATCCATTCCCCTGATCATAATGGGATATTTTAATCCTGTGCTGCAATATGGGGTAGAGGCTTTTTGTAAGAAATGTGAAGAAATAGGGATAGACGGGATCATTTTGCCAGATCTCCCTATCGATGTATATCAGGCGGAATACGAAACCATATTCAAAGACCATGGGCTGCTTAACATATTCCTGATAACTCCACAGACCAGCGACGCGCGGATCCATCAAATAGACCAGGGTTCTAATGGATTCATATACATGGTTAGCTCTGCCAGCACCACAGGTGCCAAAACAGGATTTGGGAAAGAACAACACGCTTATTTTGAGCGTATTGCCAATATGGACTTGAAAAATCCACAGATCGTAGGTTTTGGGATAAGCAATGCATCTACCTTTCAGCAAGCCACCACCTATGCTAAAGGGGCCATCATAGGATCGGCTTTTATCAAATCACTTACCGAAAAGGGACCTCAGGGAATTCACTCTTTTGTGTCATCCATAAAAAAATCGATATGAACCTGCTGGATAACTGGAAATTAGTGCTCTTGCTATGTCTTACGTTGGGTCTTGCCCCTTATTTTCCTGAACCTCATCTTTGGGGGAAGCTTAAATGGGTAGCGGGCGGTGGTACTGGAATGGCAGTAATTGACTGGTTCGATCTCCTTCTTCACGGTACGCCATTTTTGTTATTGCTAAGGGTGGTCATTATTAAATTAAGAAC
>JAHEHU010000175.1 GCA_024639765.1 Eudoraea sp. | reverse complement strand
AAGCCGAAAGTCTGCCGGGGGTACATGCCATTCACTTAATAGAGAATGACCAGAAAGAGGGAGAAGAGAATAATAATGGTAAATATCCGATGGTAAAATATGTGGGGCAACCTCTCGGAGGGGTTGCAGCCGAAAGCCTGGAAATAGCCAAAGATGCCTTAGCATTGATTAAGGTGAACTATGAGGAGAAACCCTTTGTCATTGATATTGAAGCTGCCATGGAAATCAATGCACCCATTGTGTTTGATGTGCCAATTACCCAACAGGAAGATGGTGGAGATGTAGGTGAAACACATGACGGGAGTAAAGGGGAAGGTAATGTTAGAGGGCCGTCGACCAGTAGTTTTTTTGGTGGGCCCAGAGGTGATTTAGAGGTGGGCTTCAGAGAAGCCGATGTTGTGGTAGAGAGAACATATCGCACACAGGTGCATACGCACATGCCCTTAGAGACCCATGGAGTTGTGGTGGACTGGAATGCTGACCAAATGATGGTTTATGCATCCACACAAAATACCAATGCGGTTAGAAATGAAATGGCGAGTGTCTTCAATTTACCGAAAAGTAAAGTAAGGGTATTCTGTGATTTTATGGGAGGTGGATTTGGCGCAAAACACAGTGCCGGAAGCTTCGGGCCTATGGCTGCCAATCTTGCCAAAAAAACGGGAAGACCTGTTTGGCTAATGTTGGATAGGCAAGAAGAGCATCTTGCTGAGGGAAACCGTCCTAATTCCATTCAATATCTAAAAATAGGATCCAAGAAAGATGGTTCATTGACTGCTATTCAGCAACGTTCTCATGGGACAGCAGGGGTAAACCTTGGTGCTGGAGTGGGTCGGATTGCCCAAATCTTGTATCCATGCCCACATTTTGCGACCGAACAATATGATGTATTGACTAATGCAGGACCAGGAGCTGCCTGGCGTGCACCCGGTAATGTTCAGGGAGCTTTTGGACTTGAACAGGCTATTGATGAATTGGCTGAAAAACTTGAGATAGATCCATTAAAATACAGAGACATAATAGATCAAAGTGAAGTGAGGAAAGTAGAGCGCCTACGTGGAGCAAAACTTTTCGACTGGTCACGTCGTCAACCTGCAGGTAGTGGCAAAGGGGTAATAAAGAAGGGCCTCGGAGTAGGCCAGTCTACTTGGCCTCGATTTGTATCTCTCGATTCTTCCGTTGAAGTCAAAATCCATAACGATGGTGGGGTTGAGATACGGTCTAGTGTCCAGGATATAGGAACAGGGACTAAAACAATTCTTGCCCAGGTAGTTGCCGAGGAATTAGGCCTACCTGTATCAGCTATTGCAGTCAACATTGGCGACACTTTTTTCCCTGTTGGCCCAGGTTCCGGGGGAAGTGTAGTAAGTGGCTCCATTACCCCTCCAGCTCGTAATGCTACTTATGAAGCCAAAAAAGAACTTTTGAAACTGGTTGCCAAGAAATGGGAAACGGATTCTTCGGAATTGTTTATTGAGAATGGTCAAGTTGGTAGTAAAAAGGATGCAAGTCTGAAAATGCCTTTCAAAGAGGCGACCAAATTGATGCGCACAAGCCAAATCAGTAAATTTGCCAGCCGATCTAATGATTACGGTGGCTTTCAACAGCCATGGGGCCTGGCCTTTGGGGATTTGGGATCCGTACAGTTTGCAGAGGTCAGTGTCAATACCGATACGGGCTTTGTTAAGGTAGATAAGATCGTAGCTGCGCATAGTTGTGGCAGACCGCTTAATATAGGTCAATTGGAAAGTCAAATCAATGGGGGAGTCATTCAGGGTGTATCGTATGCCTTATATGAAAATAGAGTTATGGACAATGGAACTGGTCACATGATGAATGCCAATGTTGATCAATACAAGGTCCCATTTTCTATGGAAATCCCGGAAATTGAAACCTTGATTGTTGAAGAATATTCAGCGCTTTCCTCTACGGATGCATATGGTATTGGAGAACCCGCAAACATAGCAACGGCTGCTGCAATTGCCAATGCCGTCTATAACGCGATTGGAGTGCGGATTTATGAAATACCTATTACTCCATCAAGTATTCTTAAAGCATTAAATAAAGTCTCTTAAATACAAAGACATGAATAAATTTAGTTGGTACGAAGCCAAATCCGTTGAAGATGCTCTTCAACAGGTGAATTCAACATTATCCGAACAGCTATATGAGCATACAGATAAAGCATCAATATTCAAATCTGGTGGAGTTGATGTGTTTGACTGGGTAAAGGAAGGCTTACTTAAACCCCAAAAAATTATCAATATCCGGAACATTCCCGGTCTTGATAAAATTGGTTATGACCCTAAAAAAGGATTGAGTATAGGATCTAATGTTACCTTGGCTGAAATAGCTTCAAATCAGGAAATAAAAACTCACTATTTAGCACTCCATCAGGCAGTAAACCATGCCGCAACCCCCCAATTAAGAAATATGTCGACCTTGGGAGGTAATATAGCACAGCGTAATCGCTGCTGGTATTTTCGTTCTGCTGATCATGATTGCTTTCGCAAAGGGGGTGATCGCTGTTTTGCCCGCCATTCTGAAACAGGTGAAAATGAAAATCATGCTATTATAGATAATGGATCTTGCGTAAGTGTTCATGCCTCCTCTATAGCCACCGCACTTATGGCTTTTAATGCAAGTGTTGTAATCGTCAATGATAAAGGGGAAAAGAAAGAAGTACATATGGATGATTTCTTTGTTACTGCAGCAAGTGATATTTCTATGGAAAACGTGCTTCAGGCAAAGGAAATTATAACCGAAATCAATCTTCCAGCCCTTTCTAAAAACACCAAAAGTGCTTATATTAAGCAAGTAGCCCGTGAATCTTATGATTGGTCTTTGGGAGATGTAGCCGTAGTTCTTGAGGTTTCAGGAAATACTTGTCGTACAGCTAGTGTTGTATTAGGTGCGGCGGCTCCTGTGCCTTATCGGTCTATGGAGGCCCAACAGGCAATTGAAAAGAAAACTATTAATAGTGAAAATGCATTGGCAGCCGCAAAAGCAGCTATGTCAAAAGCGCGCCCATTGGCTAAAAACGGGTACAAAGTACCTTTATTTATATCTACAATTAAACAAGCAATTTTAGAAATATCTTAATATGGACAATAGTAAACCAAGCAATATGAGCATTTGCAAATTCCTTCGGGCCAGAAACCCATACGGAATGATGGAAGGTGGAGATAATCCGTGGCTCTTATTAGATGACGCCAATACTATTTGCTGGTGTATCAATTCTGCTGGAGCGATGGGTCCGGATAATGGTTTGGTGTCTCCTTTACAATGTCAGGAAGGGCGAAGTTGTTTTATTGCTCAGCATGCCGATAATTTGTGATATGGAACACTATAGATTATTTCTTTTTCTATAAGCTTTAATAAGATTTTAACTGAACCCAAATTGGTCATTATTAGGGTAGGTAACAAGTCAATCCTTTTAAGTAAATTTCAAGAATTACTTAGTATGATTCAACAAAATAGTTCTAGATGAACTAATCAGCTTTGGCAGACATTGCAAAACAGTGAACTCTGATTAAAAAATTGTAGAATGGCAAAAAATAAAACAACTGAAACTGAAGTCGATGTTAATGATTTTATTGAATCATACGTAGACAACGACCAAAAGAAAGCCGATAGCTATAAATTAATAGAATTAATGAGTCAATGGTCAGGTTTTGAACCCAAGATGTGGGGACCAACAATTATTGGTTTTGGCAGCTATCACTATAAATATGCAAGTGGTCATGAAGGAGATGCTCCTTTATTAGGTTTCTCGCCACGAAAAGCACAGTTTTCACTCTATGTATATTCGCAAACTGATAAAAGTAAAAGTTTACTGGAAGATTTAGGTAAATACAAAATGGGTAAAGCATGTATTTATTTTA
>JAHEHU010000078.1 GCA_024639765.1 Eudoraea sp. | reverse complement strand
TGCATTTAAGAGGCCCTAAGGACGCCCCTAAGAACCCTATGGAAGTTCTAAATTCCCCTAAAAAATCACCCGCCAAGGGACCTTCAAAGCCAAGGAAAGGTAAATTCACCGGACTGGGTTCAGTACCCTATAAAAATAAAAAAGGCCCCAAGAAACCTTAGGACCTTTGGTGATAACTTCAGTTACTACCCTGTAATGCGCACAGGCACCGAATACATTTTTCCTTCTTCGATGGACGCTAATTCAACCGTTTGATAATTTAAACGACTTTTCACAAAACGTTCCAATACTTCATCTTCCGTATCTACAGAGATCACAACAATTTCTTTATGATTGTTCAACGTAAATACCACTTTCGCCGTAAGTTCGTGATCTTTCACAATAAAAGAATTGTCCTCTAAAAGATGGCTGATCTGGATAGCCAGCGCTTCTTTTGGATCGGTGGTCTTGGAATCATTTGCAAAAAGGTTTCCAGCTGAAAAGAGAATAGCCGCTACTAGTACTACAGGTAATTTTCTCATGATTGTTTGTTTTTTGATTAATAATTAGATTGATGGTGTATACTAAAAGACGTCACCGAAGAAAGAATGTTACTTTTCTTTTCATTTTTTAACATTACTTTAATAGTCGCCAGGTAGTTGACATTGCCTTAAAATAGAATGTGGAGGAACAAATGTCTGATCTCGTATTTTTCAAATATTATTTTATTAACCATTAAAAAAGCAATCGTTGTAAAACAAAAAGGCGATGTTGTTTGAACATCGCCTTGCATAATTAAGTCTTTATATTCTTACGCTAAAACTGTTTTTACCTTATCAGCAGCCTCCTGGAATTGTACCGCAGAATGCACTGCCAAACCAGAGTTGTCAATGATCTCTTTGGCTAATTCCGCATTTGTACCCTGGAGTCTTACAATGATCGGAACCTTGATGGCGTCTCCCATGTTCTTATAGGCATCAACTACTCCTTGTGCAACACGGTCGCATCGAACGATCCCTCCAAAGATATTGATCAGGATAGCCTTTACATTAGGATCTTTGAGAATGATCCTAAAGGCCTCTTCCACTCTTTTGGCATCGGCCGTCCCTCCTACATCCAGGAAATTGGCAGGTTCTCCGCCGGCCATTTTAATAAGATCCATGGTAGCCATCGCTAATCCTGCGCCATTTACCATACATCCAACGTTACCATCCAAATCTACATAATTGAGACCTACAGCACGAGCTTCAACTTCGATCGGATTTTCTTCCCGAAGGTCACGCATTTCTGCATACTGTTTTCTCCTAAAAAGAGCATTATCATCTATAGATACCTTGGCATCTACGGCCATGATCTTATCATCTGAGGTTTTTAGGACCGGATTGATCTCAAAAAGACTGGCATCGCTCTGTTCGTAAGCCTTGTACAGGGAAGAAATGAATTTGGTCATCTCTTTAAAAGCCGTTCCTGAAAGTCCCAGGTTAAACGCTATTTTACGAGCCTGGAAAGGCAATAAGCCCGTTGCAGGATCTACCTCTTCAGTAAAGATCAGATGTGGCGTTTTATCTGCCACTTCCTCGATATCCATACCACCTTCTGTAGAATACATGATCATGTTTCGTCCACGGGCTCTGTTTAAAAGTACAGAAACATAGAATTCACTTGTTTCACTTGCCCCCGGATAGTAAACATCTTCCGCGACAAGAACCTGATGTACCTTTTTCCCTTCTGCTGACGTCTGAGGGGTGATCAAATTCATTCCAATGATCTGTCCTGCGATCTCTTCAACCTCTTTTAAATTCTTGGCGAGTTTCACACCTCCGCCTTTTCCCCTACCACCAGCGTGTACCTGAGCCTTGATAACATGCCAGGATGTACCTGTATCGACAGTTAATTGTTTAGCGGCATCTACCGCTTCTTTGGCATTATGTGCTACAATTCCCCGTTGTATACGAACGCCGAAACTGGCCAAAATTTCTTTTCCCTGATATTCGTGAAGATTCATACAGTAGTTTTGTTAGTTGCTTGCAAAAATAGGAAACGCAGAGGAGTTTCGCTAACTAAATTGAACTTGTCATTAAATATTAAAATCTTTAAAATCTAATGGATCGAAATTTCTGAAATGTCCGTTCATATCGATCAATTCCTTAGTCCTGTCCACTTCTTTCAGAACCTTTATGGTTTGATCCAAATGCCTTCGAATATAGGCGAGCCTGTCGCTCTCTTTGATCAATTGCATTAATTCGTATTCCTGCTCAAAGGAAAGACCCATTTTATGGGCAAGCATGTAAGGATTAAACTTTTCAGCAGGGATCTTTTCAAAAGGCACCCCCATAAGATCATAAAGCTCCTGAATTCTATTGAGTACTGATTCTTTTGCCTGTAGATCACCATCATTGATAGACTCCAGGAATTTCACTTCACCCCCTGCATACAGTTTGCCTTCCATTTCATTTTCGAAGGTCATTACCTGAAAGATCTGTCGGCCCACACAGGCAACATCCATAGATCCATTTTCATAAGTGGTTACAACCTCTACCAGCTGCACCTCTGTTCCGTAAACGATCCTGTCATTTATATAGACCGGAATACCGAAGGTTATAGCGTCTTTTCTGCAATCATTGATAAGTTCCTTATAGCGTTCTTCAAAAATATGAAGGGGCACTGTTTCTCCTGGAAAGAATACGGTTTGTAGTGGAAAGAAGGGTAATTTCACGTCCTAATTTTCGTAAAAATACAAAGACAGGGTGTGCATCGCAAGTGAATGATTCAGAGAATATTGTTATAAATGTAACTATTTGTTGTATTTTTCTATTTATTATACTTTCGTTTGGGTTAAAGGCCAGAGAAGAGTAGCTTTGTGCCAAAGTTATTGCCATGAAGAATTCAGATCTGTTAAAGATAGCCAAGATATATGGAGCGCCGGTATATGTGTATGATTCGGAAAAGATCATTTCCCAATTTAACAGGCTTACTAAAGCCTTTGGCAGTGTTCCAAAACTAAAATTGAATTACGCCGCAAAGGCTTTATCCAATATTTCTATTCTCAGGTTGATGAATAGTTTGGGAAGCGGACTTGACACGGTATCCATACAAGAGGTGCAATTGGGTTTGATGGCGGGCTTTCAACCCCAGGATATTATTTATACCCCTAATGGTGTTTCGCTGGAAGAGATAGAGGAGGCTACAAAATTAGGAGTTCAGATCAATATTGACAACCTTTCCATATTGGAACAGTTTGGGACAAAACATCCTCACGTTCCTGTATGTATTCGTATTAATCCGCATGTCATGGCCGGTGGTAATTCTAACATTTCGGTAGGGCATATTGACTCCAAATTCGGGATAAGTATTCATCAGATACCGCATTTATTGAGAATCGTAGCCCTTACCAAAATGAATATCAACGGGATCCACATGCATACAGGAAGTGACATTCTAGATATTGATGTTTTCCTATACGCCTCGGAAATACTGTTTGACACTGCCAGACATTTTGAAGGACTCGAATTTATTGATTTTGGAAGTGGATTTAAAGTACCGTACAAAGAAGGAGATATTGAGACCAATGTGGAGGAATTGGGCCTAAAACTTGCAGGCCGCTTCAACGAATTTTGCAAAGAATACGGAAAGGATCTTACCCTTGCCTTTGAACCCGGTAAATTCCTGGTAAGTGAAGCGGGGTCGTTCCTCGCCAAGGTGAACGTCGTAAAACAAACCACTTCTACTGTTTTTGCCAGTATTGATTCTGGATTTAACCATCTTATTCGTCCTATGCTCTATGGGGCTTCTCACCAGATCATCAACATATCCAAGCCCGATGGCAGAGAACGGTATTATTCAGTCGTAGGTTACATTTGCGAGACAGATACCTTTGGGAACAACCGGAGGATCAATGAGATCTCTGAAGGTGACATCTTGTGCTTCCGTAATGCCGGAGCCTACTGTTTTACCATGGCCAGTAATTACAATTCCAGATACCGCCCCGCGGAGGTACTTTGGCATGAGGGCAAGTCCTATCTGATACGAGAAAGAGAGACCTTCGATGATATTATTAGGAATCAAATAGACCATCCTTCGTTATTCGATCCTGTCACCGAAAAGGCAATAGCTAAATAACAGAATGCTCTTAAGTCAGGGCGACTTGAGGAGATGGCATTGTTTTTGAACTAAAATGATTTATGATCCCTAAAATAAAGCAAGGACATATTCGTTATTTTTATGACATGTTTACGACTATGTCCTCAAAGAAAGAGCTATGAAAAAATTCCAGTTATCAACACTTGTGGGAATATTAACGTTACTATTTGTGCTCAACGTTGAAGAAGTACGGAGCCAGCAGGTAGAATGGTTAAGTTGGGAAGAAGCCACTGAATTAGCACAAACTGATACAAATCCCAAAAAAATATTCATTGATGTGTATACGGATTGGTGCGGCTGGTGCAAACGAATGGATAAGGATACGTTCCAAAATCCCGAGGTTGCCGCGTACATGAACAAGAATTTTTACATGGTAAAAATGGATGGGGAAGGGAAAGATCCAATTGAATTTAAAGGAAAGACCTATACCTATGTTCCCTCCGGAAAAAGAGGATACCATCAATTTGCAGCTTCCCTGCTGCAAGGCCGACTCAGCTATCCCACCGTAGTGTTCCTGGATGAGCAATTGAATATGCTATCGCCGGTTCCCGGGTATCAAAAACCAGAACCTTTTTTGAACATTGCCCGGTACTTTGGGGATGATGTCTACAAAGAAAAAGATTGGAAAACCTATAGCGGACAAGGTAAATAAAAACGATTACCTGCTGTAATTAGGCGATTCTTTTGTGATGGTCACATGATGAGGGTGACTTTCTGTGATCCCGCTGCTGGTTATTTTAACAAAACGCCCTTTTTCTTTAAGGGCAGCAACATCTTTGGCTCCACAATACCCCATTCCCGCTCTTAATCCGCCAACAAATTGATGAATACTTTCAAACAGATCACCTTTATAAGGCACTCTGCCAACAATTCCTTCGGGCACTAATTTCTTGATATCATCCTCAACATCCTGAAAATACCTGTCCTTGCTCCCTTGCTTCATGGCTTCCACAGAACCCATACCTCTGTATGACTTAAACTTACGGCCTTCGTAAATTATGGTCTCTCCCGGAGATTCCTTTGTGCCCGCCAACAATGAACCTAACATCACCGTATCCGCTCCTGCTGCTATCGCCTTTGGAATATCGCCGGTATAGCGAATGCCTCCGTCTGCGATCACAGGCACACCACTTCCTTTGATAGCTGCTGCCACTTCAAGGACGGCCGAAAATTGAGGAAAACCAACCCCGGCAATTACACGTGTGGTACAAATGGACCCAGGGCCAATTCCCACTTTTACGGCATCTGCTCCTGCGTCAACAAGGTACTTTGCTGCTTCACCCGTTGCAATATTTCCAACGATCACTTCCAGTGAAGGAAATTTCTTCTTTACTTCCTTTAAAACAGATATTACACCTTTTGAATGTCCATGGGCAGTATCGATGACTACGGCATCTACCCCTGCCTTGACAAGCGCAGATGCCCTGTCAATAACGTCTGGTGTTACACCTAAAGCCGCAGCTACTCGTAACCTTCCATATTGGTCCTTATTAGCAATGGGCTTTTGAGTTAACTTGGTTATATCGCGGAAAGTAATGAGTCCCACTAATTTGTAATCAGCATTTACTACCGGTAATTTTTCGATCTTATGAGCTTGAAGGATCTCCTCTGCCTGTTCCAATGAGGTGCCTTCTCCGACCGTAACCAAATTGGTTGACGTCATTACTTCAGATACCGGGCGATCGTTGTTCTTCTCGAATCTGAGATCTCGGTTTGTCACGATCCCAATGAGTTTTTGATCTTTGTCTACTATAGGAATACCGCCGATGCTATGCTCCTTCATATTAGCCTTGGCATCTCCTACCAGGGCATCTTTTGGCAAGGTTACCGGATCCAGGATCATACCGCTTTCGGCACGTTTCACCTTTCTGACCTTCATTGCCTGTTCCTCAATGCTCATATTTTTGTGAAGCACTCCTATACCCCCCTCCTGAGCCATCGCAATAGCCATTTTAGATTCGGTCACCGTATCCATCGCAGCAGATACAATAGGAATGTTGATAGTAATATTACGTGTAAATTTGGTCTGAATATTTACGTCTCTGGGCAGAACTTCAGAAAACGCAGGAACCAAAAGGACGTCATCGTAGGTGAGTCCTTCTCCAAGAATTTTATTTAGGTGGGCTTCCATGCAATTAAGGATTAATTGCGTGCAAATGTACGTTTTTTTTATCGTACATAGGTTGCTGTCCATTAGTTTTTAAAAAGCAACTCGGAAGGCAACCTATCCACCACAATTTGACACTACGAAATACCATCATTTTTTATTTAGAAAAATTCTAAATAGACTTTTTCTTTTTGAAAATTGTCTTTACATTTGTTCTTTGAAAACTATCTATTTATAATTAGTCTAAATTAAATGAAGCTTTCCTTAACCGCTCTGATCTCCCTTGTTTTCACCGCTGCTATTGTAGCGCAAAGTGATTTTGATTATGAGCAAGCAAAAGATTCTAACCTAGTACGGCTAGATGAAGTAGTACTCTCTGCTAATGTCATCCTTGGTAGCAAGTATCAAGCTAAAAACAGAACAGGCTCTGCCTATTACATTTCACCCCAGGAACTCGCCACATTCAATTATACTGACATAAACAGGGTATTGCGTTCGGTGCCTGGCGTTTCTTTTTACGAAGAAGACGGTTTTGGACTGCGTCCAAATATTAGTTTGCGGGGTACTTCCCCAGAACGTAGTGCTAAAATAACTCTTATGGAAGATGGGGTACTAATTGCTCCGGCCCCCTACAGTGCACCCGCTGCCTACTATTTTCCCTCTGTAGCCAGAATGCAGGCTGTGGAGATTCTCAAGGGAAGCAGCCAGGTCCAATATGGTCCATTTACCACGGGTGGCGCCATAAATATGATATCAACAAAGATCCCTGATGATTTCAATGCATTCTTATCTGCATCTTATGGGAGTTTTAACAGCAGTAGGCTTCATACAAAAATTGGTGATTCCAAAGAGCACTTCGGGTATATGGTTGAATATCTGAATTTCAATTCTGATGGATTTAAGGAACTTGACCTTGGAGGGAACACCGGCTTTGATAAGAATGATCTGGTAGCCAAATTCAGGTTGAACACATCCAAAGGTGCTGCCGTATCACAGGCATTGGAATTTAAGTTCCAATATTCCGATGAGGATTCTAATGAAACCTATGTGGGATTATCAGATTCAGATTTTGAAGCTACCCCCTACCGAAGATATGCGGGATCACAGGCAGATGAAATGGTCAATGATCATATACAATTCATGGCTACACATTTACTGGCCTTCAGTGATCATTTTCACATTACCACCAATGCATATTATAATGGATTTAGCAGGAATTGGTACAAACTAGACGCCGTCACCTTAAATGGAGAACGCCGTGGAATTGCGGGTATATTGAGCAATCCTGATGACAATCTATCTTATTTTCAACTTGTTTCAGGAGAGCAAAACAGCCCCTCAGATGCCTTATTGGTAAAGGCTAATAACAGAACATATGTATCTAAAGGTGTACAGACGAAATTTGATTATCATTGGACAGGAGAACATACCTTCCACGATATCGAAATTGGGCTACGCTATCATTACGACGAGGAAGACCGATACCAGTGGGTAGATGGATACAACATACTTAATGGTATAATGAACCGCACTTCTGAAGGAGCACCCGGGACAGACGCCAATAGGATCAGTGATGCCAGGGCATTTGCCTCCTTTGCACTTTACAAATTTAAATACAAGGACCTCACCATTACACCAGGTTTGCGCTACGAGAACATCTTACTCAGCAGAACTAACTACGGTTCGAACGACATAGAACGATTGGGAAGTGATCTTTCATTCAGGGAAAATAATAGCGCCGTGTGGATTCCGGGAATGGGATTCAATTATAATTTTAGTACATTCTCTGTTTTTGGTGGCGTACATAAAGGTTTTTCTCCTCCCACAAGTCGTGAGGGTGAAAAGGCAGAAGAAAGTATCAATATGGAACTCGGATCCCGTTTTACATTCAATGGACTATCTGGAGAGGTCATTGGCTTTTTTAATGACTATAGCAACCTACTTGGCAGTGATCTGGCCGCCACAGGAGGAACGGGTAGTTTGGAGCAATTCAATGCAGGAGAGGTAAATGTTCAGGGATTGGAGGTCTTACTTAATTATGATCTGCTAAGAGGGAATAAGGCCTTAAAACTACCGGTTACCCTGGCCTATACCTACACAGATACCGAGTTTAAGAGTAGTTTCGGGAGTGATCAGGATATTTGGGGAGATGTAACAGCAGGTGATGAACTGCCCTACATATCCAAACACCAGTTCAATACAACCTTATCTCTTGAACATGCTGCTTTTGACATTAACGTAAGTGGCCGATTTAATGGGGAATTCAGAACCAAAGCAGGGAAAGGAACCATTCCTTCCGATGAATTAGTGCCTTCAAGTTTTGTAGTGGACGTATCTGGCGCTTATCACCTTAGTTCTCACGCCAGCATTACAGGAAACATCATTAACATGCTGGATGAGGTGTATGCAGTTTCGAGAGTACCTGCCGGCCTAAGGCCCGGCCACCCATTCGGAGCCTATGTTGGTATTCGCCTGCAATATTAATAAAACAACTCAATGATAGGCTGAAAAGACCTGAGTTGCCTGATTGAAGGCTGCTTCAAATACCGTCCAGGTAACATTGGTAGGTGCTTTTTTTGCTGTAAAATAAGATAACATCTTTTCTGTTGGCATATTGCCTGTAAGTTCATCCCTGGCCATGGGGCAGCCGCCAAATCCCTGAATAGCGCCATCGTACCGCCTGCAGCCTGCTTTAAAAGCAGCATCTATCTTTTCATGCCATGTCCCAGGGGTAGTGTGCAAATGGGCGCCAAATTCTACTGCCGGATATTTTGGAATTAAATTGGAGAATAAATAGGATATGATCTCCGGGGTAGATGTTCCTACCGTATCTGAAAGAGATAAGATCTTCACTCCCATGGAGGTGAGTTTCTCTGTCCACTCCCCTACGATATCCACATTCCAAGGATCACCATAAGGGTTGCCAAAACCCATGGATATATATACTACTACCTCTTTCCCGGCATTAGAAGCTATATCTAGCAATTCCTTTAAGACCTCGGTAGACTGGGCAATGGTCTTATGTGTATTCCGCATCTGAAAATTCTCGGAGATAGAAAAAGGATACCCGAGATAATCAATGGCCCGGTACTTACATGCATCCTGAGCACCTCTTACATTGGCCACAATGGCCAACAATTTGGATAAATTTTGCTGTAGGTCCAATCCCTCCAACACTGCTGCCGTATCTGCCATTTGCGGAATAGCCTTTGGCGAGACAAAACTGCCAAAATCGATCGTGTGAAAGCCACAACCCAATAAAGATTGAAGATATTGAATTTTCTTCTCCGTAGGTATAAACATCTTGATCCCCTGCATGGCATCTCTGGGACATTCAATTATTTTAACCGTATCAGACATAAAGAAAAATTATTCTACCCTTCAAAATTACCATTATTTATAGGATAATAACAGGTAAAGACCTATCCCTGAAAAAACAACTACTTGAAGCCATTTTAAAAACAACGGCGCTTTAGGATGCTTTTGAAGATATCCGGAAATGGTACCGGCCAATATAGCGATCGCAGAAAAAATGAGAAACGAGATCAGCATAAAAAGAACCCCTAGAACATAAAATTGAAGGGTAGTGCTTAAAAAGTCACTGAAAAGAAAGCCAGGAAAAAACGCAAGAAAAAATATGGTGACCTTCGGATTCAGTACATTCATCACAAATCCCTGGCGGTACAATTGCCATAGAGTTTTTTTGGGTTTATCTGAAATTGCGAGGGAGATCCTTGCTTCAGATCGCAGAACACGAAATGCCAGATAAAAAAGATAGATGGCTCCAAAGAGTTTGATCGTAAAAAACAAAGACGGGTTCACACTGATGATCGCAGACACACCAAAAGCCAACAAGGTAGTGTGCACAAGACACCCGGATATTAATCCGGCTGTAGTGGCCAGCCCGTATTTCTTGCCGTGAGCGATACTTTGGGTAAGTACATAAATATTATCGGGCCCGGGAAAGATGGCCAATGAAGCTGTGGCCAGTGCAAACCCCCATAAGATCTCAAAATTCACTTTGGTCTACGCTTATTTAAGGATAACAAACATACTTTTTTATATCTTACAAAAAATTCGCGAATGAAAATATATCTTAGCCTTTTAGCCCTTTTCATGGTTCTCTCCACTATGAGCATTAACCAACCATTTATGATTTCAGAAAACTCCCGAGCGGCTTCCAAAACAGACAAAGACAGTGTGTTGCGACATGTGGTTCTTTTTAAATTCAAAGCAAGCACCACCACAAAGCAATTGGAGGAGATAGAAACGGCATTTGTAGACCTTAAAAATAAGATTCCGGAAATAGAGTCTTTAGAGTGGGGGCTGAATAATAGTCCTGAAGGGCTCAACAAGGGTTTTACCCACTGCTTCTTCCTGACCTTTGCCAGTGAAGCTGCCCGTGCGGTCTACCTGCCTCATCCGGACCATAAGGCATTTGGAGACTTACTGGGTCCTTCGTTGGAAGACGTGCTCGTGTTAGATTACTGGACACCCTAAGAGCCCTTTGCAAGGAGTGATTTGTTTATTTTCTTAACCAATGCGGGGCCTTCGTAGACAAACCCGGTCCATAATTGTACAAGACTGGCACCAGCTTCCAATTTCTCCAATGCATCGGCAGCTGAGTGAATTCCCCCCACTCCAATAATTGGAAAGGAATTATTGCTCTTTTCGGCCAAGAACCTGATTACCTCTGTACTTCTTTCCTTAAGTGGCTTACCACTTAAACCCCCTGTTTCTTTAACCACTAATGGATCTGAAGCAAGTTTCTTTCTTTCAATGGTTGTGTTCGTTGCAATTACACCCTCAATGTTGGTCTCCTTAACAATGTCGATAATATCGAGTAATTGCTCATTGGTAAGATCTGGGGCAATTTTTAGAAGGATAGGGCGTGTTTTGTTGCCTTTTTTCAAAGCCAAGTCGGTATTCTCCTGCTTCAGCGATTTCAAAAGCGCCGTGAGAGGGGCCTTTTCCTGTAATTCTCGTAAACCCGGTGTGTTGGGCGAACTTACATTCACCACAAAATAATCTACATGATCGTAAAGCGCCCTGAAACATATAAGATAATCTTGTACAGCCTCTTCATTAGGAGTCACCTTGTTCTTGCCAATATTTCCCCCAATCAGAACGGCATGCTCCTTCTTTAATCTTTCCACGGCTGCCAGGACCCCTTCATTGTTAAATCCCATTCTGTTGATAATAGCCTTATCTGCCTTTAACCTGAACAATCGTTTTTTGGGATTTCCGGCCTGTGATTTGGGTGTGAGCGTACCAATCTCAACAAAACCAAAACCGAAATCGGCCAGTTCATTGTACAATACGGCATTCTTGTCGAATCCGGCTGCAAGACCCACAGGATTTTTAAATTTCAATCCAAATACCTCTCTTTCCAACCGAACATCCTCAATGGCGTATATTTTACGAAAAAGGCTGGAAAGACCAAGTTGGGAAATCAGTTTAATGGCCCTGAAAGAAAAGTAATGTACTTTCTCAGGATCGAATAAAAAAAGAAGAGGTCTTATGATCGCTTTGTACATGCCGGAATTTAAATGGCAAAAGTACAAACTTCATGATTGTTATGTAATCTATTCCTTTGCTAATTCTATGTGTCTTTATTCCGGATTCCTTGGTTCATAGGGTTCGGGAATAATTTGAAATGGAATTCTATTAGCTTCGGTACATAATTCCAGATATCGATCATATTGTTTCGGGTTAAATAACGCCAGCAAACGCATATCATATTCCTTGGCATTTGCAAGGACCTTATCTTTTAACACCTTGTACTTGGTTGCCAACGCTTCTAGCTCCTCCGTCTTACTTTGTGGATGCGTCTCGAATAGCTGGGTAATCTCATCCTGATATATTTTGTTGGAAATCTTTAATTCGGCTGTCCATTGCTCCAATTTCTGTATCTGTTCTTTGTTCAATTGAAAAACCTGAATTATGGTTTCCGAAGAGCTTCCTCCAAGACCCAGCATACAATCACGATCCTGGGCCTTAGCCGGTAAAACAAGTACTCCAAAGAAAAAAACGAATAGAATATATTTAGCTTTAATTATCATGGATTAAATTTTCTGCGATCTTATGCTGATAAACTGATAATTCATCCGTTTAGTATGCTCTTACCTGGAAATAAAAAACCCTCCGGAGAGGGTTTTGGTTTTATATTAAGAATTTATTATTTGAGCGCAATATTAAGTCGTGCAAATAAGAATCGACCCGCGATCCCAAATTGCTGAGATCTGCGAGACCAATCAAAACGACCTCCGCTTCTGTTTCCAAATGAATCTTC
>JAHEHU010000174.1 GCA_024639765.1 Eudoraea sp. | reverse complement strand
ATGCTAAATTGTAGTAATTAAGGGAAAGGCCCTCCAGGTCATTTATACTGTCCCGGATGACCAACGCCCTTGTAAGATCATCTTCTACGGAGGCTGTTTCGCCCAATTGTAGATTGGTCATTGCCAGGTGGTCTAGGACACGGGCATAGGAATCTGGTTTTAAAACAAAAAGGCTATCATATGAAAACGCTTTGGTATATTCAATTTTAGCACGATTATAATCCCCCATTTTATAATAAACTAAACCAATATTATTATAAAGTCCAGCGGAGCTTACACTTCCTAATTTTGTTTTTTCCAAGTATTGCCGTGCAAGATCATAATAAACAAGCGCCTCGTCATATTCATCCAGAGCATAGGCTGCGATACCCATGGTATTATAAACCTCATATAATTCCTCATCGTTTTTAAGAGGTTTAAGCAATTTAATGGCTTCCGTGAGTGATACATGGGCTCCCGTATTGTCATGTACTGCAGTTTGAATTCGCGCAAGACTCTTTAATAGTTTTGCCGAGTTTAATTTATTCTCTAGTTTCTCATATATCTTTTGTGCTTTTGATAAATAATAAAAGGCACTATCTCTAATTGCTACATTGGTTAAATTATAGTAGGCTCCTTTATCCCAATAGGCCTCTGCCAATTTAATTGAATCGTTTGTTCTAATAGCAAAGGTTTCTAGATCCTTATTGGTCCTTATAAAATTAATAGAGTCTTTATTTCTGTAGAATACTAATGACAGTTGCGACAGGTAATTGGCCTTTAGAGAGTCAACTGAGAGGGTATCAATGACCATGGAGATCTTTGAAAGCATACGAAATAAATCTTCTTTGCTGGTGTTTGGGTTTTTGGATATCGCAATCCAGCTATCCATACTGTCTTTTAAGACTAGATAGTTTTGTTTGTCTGGCCCCCAATTTTTTTTTTTGCATGAACCAGTTAATAGAAACAAAAAGAGAATAAATACCAAAAATCTTGTCATAAGATATCTTTTCGACTAATTTAAAGATACAAGATAAAAAAAGGAGCCTTAATTTACTTAAGACTCCTTATACTTTAATAAAAGTAATTTTATCTATCCATCTCTACCATCAGATCCACCAGTATCATTTCCATCCGTGGATTGCTCGTATAGAGTTTGATCTTCGGCAGTGTCGTTTGTGCAAGAGAACATGGTGGCACTAAATAGGGCTATGGCAAAAATACAGGCTAATTTTTTCATCGTTGTTCGTTTTAGTATTAGTGGATTAAATTATTTCCTACTAAACTAGACGGATGAACGCAAGCCTATTGTCTTAGAAACAATGTTTTAGTAAACACACCGTATCTGTGAGTGAACACATCATTTTTGTAAGAATTTTATTATTTATGGGCAGAAATAGCGTTCCTGGAAAGCACTTTTTTCAAACTGTCTATATTTTCTTTATAGGTTTTAGAGAAGGGTAGTTGTTTTTTACCGGTCTTCAGGGCACAAATATTCTTTCCGTAATTGATCCTGGAAACAAAATCCATATTAAGGATATAACTCTGGTGTACCCTTATAAAATTCTTTGGCAAGTTTCTTTCGAAGGTCTTTAGGGTTTTAAACGCGCTGATAACACTTCCGTCTTTCATGATAAAGTCGGTAGCGTTATTATCTGCCTGCAGGTACAAGATCTCATCGGTATCCAAATATTGGAAGTCTTTGTACGATTTAAGACAAATGGTATGAGAGCTAACCTCTTTAGGATGTTGTTTTTTAAGCCTGAGAAGCGTTTTGCGTATATCCAATTCACTGTAAGGCAAAAGCCAATAGTCATAAAAACCATTCTTTATGGCATGGTAGGCGTACTCTTTGCTGTTAGCAATACCAATGATCAATGGAAGTTCATTCATGTACTGATGCAGTTCCGAGACCATCAGGAAATAATCCATGGCCAGATCTGTCAGGTTTATGAAAACGAGGTCTGGTAAGTGTTTTAAAATGGAATTTATTCCTTCCCTGCTATCTCTTACCCTATCTGCACAGATGAAATCGCCATGGTCTTCCAGATAGTGCTGTAATTGCAAATTGGAAGTGGCGTCTGCATCAATTATGGTGTAAGTATACTCCATAGCAAGAACATTGTGGGAAAATTAGGAAACCTTTGTGAGAAAGGACTATGTATTTCCCATAGAATATATATGGTTTTACTGGCTAATATACTGAAAATCAATATAAAAGAAAGAATATTCTTACAAATGATAAAAAAAGTGTCTTTTTGAATCTAAAAAAGTACCTGATATGCTCCCAAAGCCGGATCTGCAGATCTGTCCCTACCAAGCAGATCGAAGGGTACCAAAAGAGCTGTAGACAGATCGCCCTTGCCAAGGGCGGCAGAATTGTTTCCTATTTCAAAAACGTTCCGTATTGGATCAGAGAAATTGGCCTCTGTATTGAGATAGACCTCTTCATAAAAATCAGTATTGCCAAAATCATAGAGTGGGTCATTCGTAAATTGGCCACCGGGATCCAGAAATTTTAGGAGCACATGGGAAAACAAAAAGTTGAAATCATAGGTTGTGGTCCTTGCCAGATCTAATTCTCTGCCGGTATTCCCATCTATGATGCAGTTTATGAAATCTGCCCTAAGCAAGTGCGCACCGGTTTCTTCCCCGGAGCCATTTGATTCGAAGTTATTGATCTTCAGTGCTGCTCCCGTTCTAAAGCCATTACTCCAATAGTTAGCAATGGTGCTATGAAGAAAACTATAAGAGCCTCCAAGATCGCAGAACAAGCTGTGAGTACCTGCATTCCCAAGAACCAGATTTTCTGCCTCAACAGAAGTGTTCCTGCCCCACAAATTCACCACCGAACTGTTGTATACCTGAGAATTCCTTATAGTAAGAGTGGGTGGGCTGGCAGTTGGGTTGCCTTCTGCCAGGATGCCTGCCGTGGCATTTTTTAGTGTGAGATACGAAATCTCATTATCCACACTTCCCGGAGCCATCCAAAGTGTGCCCCATTGACCCGGTACGGTTGCGAATTCAGGCTCTAATCTGTCGCCTTCAAAGATCACTTCATTTTCGAGAAGCTCCTGATCTTCACTGAGTGAACCATTAACCTTTATGCTTCCCCCGGTGCCAACCAGAATCCCTGAATCCTTGTGAAAATACAGCCGTGAGCCTGCCTGAACGGTGAGTATTTTGTTTTCAGAAACCGCTGCATACCCATAGATCACATAAGGTTTTTCGTTGGTAAAATTTAGTTCTTCATCCTCTAAGACAAAACCCTTTATACGGAGCTCATTCCCTTGCTCATCTATACCAAGGAGCAAACTTTCTTTACTGCCATCTGCCAGGGTAGAGGGAAATAAAAAAATGGCATCCTTCACAAGGGTCACCAGAGGAATTCGCTGTTCATTTGTCCCTGAATCAAAAAGCAGGTTATCAACATATAAGAATTCGTTTTGATTGGTAGGTGCAATATCGTAGGTGGTCTCAATAAAGATATATAAGCTGTCCCTGGCATATAGCGGAATATTCTCAAATGCCTTTCCTGCAACTCCCTCTACATTGAGTCGGTACCGGCTGTTCTCACCATCTTCCAATTGAATATCGGGTATTACGATATCCTTTCCACTTCTATTATACACTTTTAAACTGTAGGTACTGCTTCCAATATTAGTAAATACCGTATCCAGAAAGACAGTATCCTTAGAAAATTCTAGATCTCCGTTACTGGATTCATATTCAAAATCCTTCCTGCACGAGCTTGCCCAGATTAGGACATATAGTAGTATAAGTATGGGAACGGGGTAACGCATGGGACGGGGGGTTATTTGCTGGACTCATCGATAAAAACAGAACGGATCTCTTCAGATATCCTCATAGGACGTAGCGAAGTGGCATTTAGCAGGCACCACTCTGTTTCGGATCGCAGCAG
>JAHEHU010000173.1 GCA_024639765.1 Eudoraea sp. | reverse complement strand
GAATCTCTGGCACGTAATTCTCTCCTTGTACGATACCTTGTTCTAAACTCCGGTAGTTTTAAGTTATCAAATAGTTCATCAACAGTTGCATCCACTATTTTAGCTGGCTCCACTAAAGGTCTGGAAGGATATGTCATACGATAAATCCTACCATGAACATGATCACGTAATGGATCACGTGCATTATGCTGCATATGCCCAACTAACACGTTATGCCAATCTATTAAATACAATGAACCGTCAGGGGCAAACTCCATATCTACCGGACGAAAATTAGTATCGTCCGATGTCACCAAATCCAGCCTGTGTTTGCTTGTATATCCAGCTGATTCAGGATCGTCGTTCATAGTGTGCTGTTTGGTTCCCAGGAATCCGATAGTGTTATTGATAATCAAATCGCCCTGCACCTCATCAGGAAAATGCCTGCTCGAAATAAATTCCAATCCTGACGTAGGACGAACCCTGTGTTCTTCCTGAATCAGGTTTGAAGGTAAAGGGGAAGCCTGACCATATCTTGGTTTAATAGTTCCAGGCATCATCCAGGTAACATCCGGGCCGGAAGTATGTGCAAAGAAATTTTGTCCCCATTCATCAAAAGCAATCCCCCACGGATTAGGAATTGGCAATTGTGCAGTCCGCTCCAGGTGCTGCCTTTGCGGACTGTAGCGATAAAACCCACCATTAGTGGACCTTACCGGGCCATAAGCCGTCTCCACATTGGTATGCAAAAACACCCCTTCAGCCATATATAGAGCACCGGAAGGGTCTGCTGTAAAAGCACTGATGGCATGATGCGTATCATGGTCGTCAAATCCACTTAAAATAATTTCTTTGGTATCAGCCTTGTCATTACCATCTGTGTCCTTTAGTAAAATTAAGTTTGTGCCCTGGGATACATACACCCCTTCCGGGGCAAATTCAAAACCAATGGTCAGGTGCAGTCCATCTGCAAAGGTAGTTTGCTTATCGGCTTTGCCATCATTATCTGTATCTTCTAAAATTAGTAATTTATCATTGGGTTTAGGGTCTCCGGGTTTATAGTGAGGATAGCTGGGCATAACCCCAACCCAAAGTCTTCCCCGGTTATCAAAGGATAATTGTACAGGATTAGCGAGATCAGCAAATTCCTTTTCAGAAGCAAACAATTCCAATTTATAACCTTTGGCAACTTTAATCTTGTCTAACGCATCTTTTCCATACAAATAACCTGCCTCAACATCTCCCTGGCCAGGGTCATAATTAGTTTCTACTGGTGGAAGTTTTTTAGTTTTGGCATCGGCCGCTGCTACATCTGTCTTTTTACCCTTTACTGCTGCCCAAATTGCGGAATCGCGAATGGCGGTCATTTCGCGTATTTTTTCTATTTCAAAGGGGTAGTTATCGGGTCCGAAAGGATCATAACGCCTGCCAAAGGCATGAACACCATTGGGCATTTTATAATCGTTATGCCAATACCAGTTTTTATCCATTATGGCTTCATGTACCAAATTGCGATTCTTCTCAGCCTTGCTTTTGTTTTTCCCAAATATTTGGTCACTTAGTAATTTTGCAAATTTTTCATAGCCTAAATCGTTTAATTGAAATCCGTCTGAAGTAAGTTCCTCAGCTCCCTTTTTAAACCATTCATTAGTGGGGTTAAAAGCATCTACAAATAACACACTATCTTTGGCCGCTATTTCCCTCATTGCTTCAGTATACAACAATAAATTCCGATTTTCTCTAACGCCGTCTGGCAAGTCTTTTATATCAGATAAGTCTGCAAAAGCTATGGGAGAAACCAGTGCCAGCTGAGGAGGTTTTAAACCATTGTACCTTTGCTTTTTGGTATGTTCTATAAATGCATGTAGTTCATCCTTATAATTCTCCAGACCCTCCTTACCCTGAAAGGATTCGTTATAACCAAAAAATGCTATTATAATATCTGCTTTGAGCCTACTCAACCACTCATCTTCTGTTTCAAAATGACCAATACTGCCAGATGGTTCTGCCAATTCGGTTTGGTATTTTTCTGCTCCCGGAAATGCCCAGGGTGAATTTCTGGCTGAGTGTGGCCTGAATCCCGGCGTATTCCCCCCGTCACACATGTTTCTGATGAAAAGTAAACTATCAGGGTAACGCAATTGCATTTCAGTTTCAAAATGACCAAAATTAATCATCCGTGACCCCAGATTATTACCGATAAATACAATGTGATCCCCTTTATGAAGCATCAGAGCATTACCATTTTTCTTACAGGATCCCAGAATAAAGGCTATGATGAGCATTGCATATATTCCCCTGATACCTGTTTGTTTCTTATTGCTCATATTAATATTAAATCAAAAATCTAAAGTTGATATATTAAAAATTCACATGAACCCCTTTTTTTTCAGAGCGTTCACATGCTTCTATTATTCGTTGACAACTAATGGCGTCTTCTAAAGTAGACAATGGTTCCTCTCCTGATCGCAATACCTTATTAATAAAATGTGTCGCTGTATTTTTAATAGATTCAGGATAACTGTAATAGGTTTGAGAATGCGCCCCTTTGCGTTCGTTAATAACCCAATCGCGATAGCTATAACGTGTACTTCCTTTGGTTCCGATTACTTTTATGATACAAGTCCATGGATCTCCGGAATGATCATCATTTGCAAAACTTGCGCATAAATGGCTTAGTGTTCCATTCTCCATTTGAATATTGGCCATGGCAATATTTTCCTGTGGGGCAATTGTTTTGTCTACGGTATGCTTCAGACAAGATATTGTTTTTGGTTTACCGGCCAAAAATAACATAGTATAACTATGGTGAGTTAATATCTGCCTAATTACCCCCGGATAGCGAGCCCTGATATCATCGGCGTGGTGAATATTATACATCATATAGAATTGGGTGATTTCTCCAAGGCTACCATTCTGAATCATAGATTTGGTTCTTGCGATTCCTGGTTCATATATATAATTATGAACAGGCATACACTTGACCCCTGCCTCCTGTACCGCTTTTTGCATTTCCCCTAACTCCTGAATGTTCGATGCAGCTGGTTTTTCAACTAAAACATGTTTTCCCGCGCGTGCAGCCATGATGGTATATTTACAATGTGTTTCCATATTAGTAAGGATGAAAACTGCATCTATTTCAGGATCATTTAGTAAATCCTCCACAGATGCATAGACACTGCAATTGTATTGTTTTGCCTTTGCTTTAGCTTTTTCAGAAGTCCTGTTCCAAAGTCCGGCCAACTCCGCGCCCTGAAGCCCATTAATGGCCTCCGCATGTAAATCGGCTATATCTCCGGCTCCAATTAATCCAATTGTTATTGTGTTCATGTGCTTTCTAGTGAATATTTCAAAACTCCTTTACGTGCCATTTTCCGGAATTCCTCAAGGGAAGTTCGAACGCCGTCGGCGATGGAAGTTAAAGGCAAATTAGTAAACGTCTTTTCAATTTTCTCATGACTTAAATCGTAGGCAAACAAATTTGGTGGTGCTCCTTCAGCAATGGAAAGTTCAGCATACTTGCCTATGCCAAGATAATTGGCCTGTTCCTTTACGAGGTTTAAAAACTGCTCAATGGCTATTGTCTCTCCCTTAATATTAAAAGCCTCATAACCTTGAAAATCCTGTAAAGTACATGCCACAAAATGTGCTCCAACATCCTCTACAAAATGGTAATTCTCCCTGCCGTCATAAGGCATTTCAAAAGGTATTATTTCACCGGCCAGTGACCCCATGGCAATGGCCTTTAAGGCATTAGTAGGTGCTGATGTTTTTCCTTTATCCCGTCCTTTGCCGTAGGTTGTATTAATTCTCAGACATACAGTTGGTACCTGAGTATTATCATAAAATAAACGAGCGAGATGTTCTCCGGCCAGTTTCCAGATTCCATAGTGATTTGGTGGCATCAGCTGAGCGTCTTCTGCAATAGTTGATTCAACGTA
>JAHEHU010000172.1 GCA_024639765.1 Eudoraea sp. | reverse complement strand
AGACAGTATCCCTGGAAAATTCTAGATCTCCGTTACTGGATTCATATTCAAAATCCTTCCTGCACGAGCTTGCCCAGATAAGGACATATAGTAGTATAAGTATGGGAACGGGGTAACGCATGGGACGGGGGGTTATTTGCTGGACTCATCGATAAAAACAGAACGGATCTCTTCAGATATCCTCATAGGGCGCAGCGAAGATGCATTTAGCAGGCACCACTCTGTTTCGGATCGCAGCAGAGGCACGTTCGTTTCCCGGTCATACATTTCAACAACCCTCGTAGAAATGGCCCCTTCAGACTTCTTAATGTACGTACTCATTTTTATGGTGTCGCCTAATTTGGCAGAGTTCTTATATTCAATAAGGTGTTGTTTTACAACCCAGATGGCCTGGGTGCGCAACGATTCTGACGCATAAGATTGCCAGTGTTCTTTTGAGATATCCTGTATCCATTGCACATAGCGAACATTGTTTACATGATCCAGATCATCCAGATCATCTTTGGTTACCTCTCTGGTCATTTCAAAGGTCATCTATTCCTTTCTTTTAAGTTCAATCTCAAACAGGGTGTCCCAATTCTTTCCGGTTACAAAAAAGGTTTTTCTTTTGGGGTGATAGGCAATGCCATTGAGCACATCTAGTTTTGGATGTTGTTTCACCTTTTCTTTGAGTCCGCCGAGATTTACCACTCCTTCAATGGCGCCGCTAGCTGCATCAATGATCATCATACTTTCTTTTTGCCAAACATTGGCATAGATCTTACCATCTACATATTCTAATTCATTGGCCTTGTTAAAGATAGACTTGTTGGTAACGATCTGTATATTATCTTCTTCCACAAGTGTTTCTGGGTTGAGCAACCAAATACGCTCGGTACCGTCGCTTTTAAAAATACGGGTGCCATCATTACACAGGCCCCAACCTTCCTTACTCTCCCCGTATTGAAATTGATCTATACGTTTCAGATCTGATGCATTATACAGGAATCCAATTTTATTTTGCCAGGTGAGTTGGTATAATTTGTTATTGAGCAGCGTAATACCTTCCCCAAAAAACTTGGGTTCCAGATCAACTTGATTAAAAACCTGTCCTGTCTTAAAATCCAGTTTACGAATAAAGGATTTTGCTCCTCCTCCAGATCCTGTACTTTCATAAAGCGTGTCCCTGTAAAATTCCAGTCCCTGGGTAAAGGCTTTTATATCATGCGGATATTCATTTATAATTTCATAGGTATATAATTCAGGAGTTGAAGGGGCCAAGATCCTAATCTCTTTGCTAAGCTCAATGGAATTGCCCTCAGATCTGAAATGTGCCTTTAGTGTTTGAACACCTAATTTAGAGACCTCCAGGACCAGTAGATCATTCTTGTAGGGCAGGTCTTTACCTGCAATAGAAAAGCTTATGGAATCTATGGGGAAATCTTTTTTATTGCCGATAACGGGACGGATGGTGTCGAATTGTTGAAATTCTTTTTCGCCAGAGGTTAATTGAAGCGAAAAAAGTGAAGCTGGATCCCTTTCCCCTCCACAACTTAAAAAAAATAGCACCAGGCCATTAAGGATAAAATACTTAATGAAATTCATAGACAAGAGTAGATTTAAAGCAAGTTAATTTAATAATTTAAGATTCTAAAACGATTGTCCCATATTTAAAAGGTTGTATATTTGCATGAGGCAAGTCCTACACGACCAGCTCCTGTAGAATCCCCCAGGGTGGGAACGCAGCAAGGGTATATGGTTGTAGCGGTGCGATGTAGGTAGCTTGCCTTTTTTTATGCCTAAAAGTGAGCGAAATTTACACAGCTATAAAGTTTTCGCTTGTTTGTACCCAGTGTCAATTATTTGTTTCTTTGTAGGACATATGAGTAAGAAAGTTGTTCTTGTGACAGGAGGTTCTTCCGGAATAGGAAAGGCTATTGGAAACTTCCTTAAAGAAAAAGGTTTCATGGTGTATGGCACCACACGAGATCTTCAAAAAAATAAAGGATTTACAGATTTTGAGCTCTTAGAGCTCGATGTGCGAAAGCCGGATACTATCCAAAATGCCCTTCAGTCCTTACTGAACAAAGAGGGTAGGCTAGATATCTTGATCAATAATGCCGGAGTTGGGATCACCGGCCCCATTGAGGAGACCCCAAATGAAGCTATCCAAAATGCCTTTGATACTAATTTTACAGGGCCATTGAACCTAATGAAAGCTACCTTGCCCATTATGAGATCTCAGCAACAGGGACGTATCATCAATATTACCTCTATAGCCGGCAAGATGGGTCTTCCGTACAGGGGTATCTATTCCGCCACCAAGGGAGCACTAGATCTGGCCACCGAAGCAATTCGCCTTGAAACCGGGAAATTTGGCATCCATATTTCTACGCTTGCGCCCGGCGATTTTGCTACCAATATAGCAGCAGGTCGTTTTCATGCTCCTATCGTCAATGACTCTCCCTACAAAGAGCCCTATGAACAAACATTAAAGATGATCAACGATGACGTGGATAAGGCGGGGGACCCAAAGGAGGTTGCAAAAAAAGTTTATCATATTCTTCAGAGTAACACGCCCAAAGTTCATTATGAAGTAGGTAGTTTTATGCAGAAATTCTCCATAGTCCTAAAAAAGATCCTCCCCGGCAAAGTTTATGAGAAGTTACTTCGAAATCATTATAAGTTGTAAATTTGTGCGCCGTTCAAGTAAAGGCCAAATAAATCGCTAAGCAAAACAGATACCTATGAAATTTTTTATTGATACCGCAAATTTAGATCAGATAAGGGATGCCCAGGAATTGGGAGTATTGGATGGTGTAACCACCAATCCATCGCTGATGGCCAAAGAAGGTATCACCGGACGCAATAACATTCTAAAACATTATGTTGATATCTGCAATATTGTTGATGGAGATGTATCGGCAGAGGTTATTGCAACAGATCTTAAAGGCATGATCAGGGAAGGGGAGGAATTGTCAGAACTTCACGATCAAATTGTTGTTAAGGTTCCAATGATAAGAGATGGCGTAAAGGCACTAAAATACTTTTCCGATAAAGGGATAAGAACCAATTGTACGCTGGTTTTTTCCCCAGGCCAAGCTTTATTAGCGGCAAAAGCAGGTGCTACCTATGTTTCACCTTTTCTTGGCAGATTAGATGATGTTTCTACGGACGGACTTAATTTAATAGCTGAGATAAGGCTCATCTATGATAATTACGATTTTCAAACACAGATCCTGGCAGCCTCCATTAGGCATACCATGCACGTCATAGATTGTGCAAAATTAGGGGCCGATGTAATGACAGGACCTCTTTCATCCATTGAAGGATTGTTAAAGCACCCACTAACCGATATTGGCCTAGCAAAGTTCCTGGAAGATTACAAAAAGGGAAATTAATTTAGGGTTATAACAGGATCTAGAACGATCTGTAAATGTTCGCAAAACCATCAACAATAAGACCGTTTTGAGCAATGATGGTCTTGTTGGGGTCATATAAAATAAGCGTCTTAACAGCATGGTCGTAATCACTTGTCCAGAATTGTTCTGAAGGATCCAGTTCAAAGGTATCCACCATACCTTTCCATTTCACTTTGTCTGTTCTTAAGTTAATGCCAACGAAACGGTGATCAGGGTGCTTAAGTTTCAATTCATCTACCCGTTTTATTATGTTCGTGAAATGACCTTGTTGTGTACCCCACCAGAAATAAAAAACTACAGGTGATTTATGATCAATATCCGCTAGCTTCACTTCTTCATCATCATAAGAATATAAGGTGAAGTCTGGGAGCGACTTAGCAGGTTGCATGTTATTGATGCCTTCATATAAGCTAAAAATCTCTGACTTATGAATATTATTGTTTGATAATTTCTTAAAGTCCTCAATAAAGCGTTGGTTATTTTCTTCTGAATCGTGTCTTAAAAGGTATTCTATTGCTACGT
>JAHEHU010000077.1 GCA_024639765.1 Eudoraea sp. | reverse complement strand
TTTGATCTTTCAAAATTACTAAGCGTTACTACCACACCAGCAACCTTCTCGGCAGACAACCGCTACACGGGCTTTGGCAATTCACATAATATTGTAATCAATGAAACAACAGGGTTTGCCTATGCCGTTGGAACAGCGCGGAATGACCAGTACAATGGGGGCGCACATTTTATAGATCTTCAGGATCCATCAAACCCTCAGGCAGCAGGCGGGTATGGCGCTTCTGGCTATACGCACGACGCCCAGGTGGTTTCCTATAACGGTCCCGATGCGGACTATGCCGGGGCAGAGATCTTTATTGGGGCGAATGAAAATCAGGTAATTATTGTAGACATCACAGACAAACAAAACCCTACCAACATTACAGGGATTCAATACGGGAATTTGGGGTACACCCACCAGGGCTGGTTCACGGAGGACCAGCGGTATTTTATTCTGGGGGATGAATTGGATGAGATCAACTTTGGATTTAATTCCAGGACGCTGGTGTTTGATATGTTAGATCTGGATAATCCTGTTTTACACACTACCTATCTTGGACCAACTTCTGCCATTGACCACAATGTCTATGTAAAAGGGAACGATCTATTTCTTGCGAATTATACCGCAGGTGTCCGTATCATGGATATTTCAGACATTGCAAATGGCGGTATCATGGAAACAGGATTTTTTGATAGTTTTCCATCCGGTAACAGCGCTTCTTTCAACGGTGTTTGGAGTGTCTACCCCTTTTTTGAAAGTGGGAAGATCGTTATAAGTGATATTAATTCGGGGCTTTTTATTGTTCAGAAATCTAATTAGTAAGGGTCGTGGAACGCATCATCATTATACTTTTTGCAGGGCTACTTGTTTCCTGCACTTATGACCAGGGTGCATTGCCCGGTTCAGAGGAACCGGCATCCCTTTTTAAGGGAGAACTGGCCTGGATGTATTCCTATGGCGGATCCGGGGAGGATACCCCCCGCTCGGTTATTGAAACCACAGACGGAGGGTTTGCCATCTTCGGTTTTTCAAATAGTATGGATGGGGATCTGGAATCTAAGATGACCAATGTTAATGATTACTGGTTGATCAAGACAGATGCCGAAGGCACACTGCTTTGGTCCAGAACCTATGGAGGAAGCAAAGATGACAGAGGACAGGCTGTTATCCAAACCACAGACGGGGGGTATGCCATTACGGGCTATGCCATGAGTGACGATGGAGATGGCAGTAATAACGAGGGCTTCCATGACAACTGGGTTTTAAAATTAGATAGCCAGGGAGTCATTGAATGGGAACAAAGCTTTGGATTTTCCGGGCACGATCACTCGTATGATATTGTTGAAAGTGAGGATGGTGGATTATTTTTTACCGGCTTTTTGGACATAACTTCGGCCAAGGCCGATGGGTATACGGATAAATCCTATTCTCTTACCAGACATGGCGTGGGTGAGTTTTGGGGAACTAAGCTAAATGCCCAGGGAGCACTAGAATGGCGCAAGTATTTTGGAGGCACCAATAATGACAGGGCACATGCTGTGGTCACGGGCCATGATGAAGGGTTTGTAATGGCCGGTTTTTCTGAAAGCAATGATTTTGATATTTCTGACCCAAGAGGGTCTTATGATTTTTGGGTGGTAAAGATCAGTGATGAAGGCGATATGGTTTGGGAACATTCCTATGGCGGAACGGGGATTGATATTGCCCAGGATATTGCCAAAACAGAGGACGGTGGGTATATCATCACCGGCAGTAGTATTAGTACTGATGGTGATATTAGTGGGCCGCACGGAGAATCGGATGTGTGGGTGATAAAAATAGATGCGGAGGGTGCTTTACTCTGGGAACGCTCCTATGGCGGTTCAGGATTTGATGCGGCCGAAAGTATTCGCCCAACAAACGACGGAGGCTACGTTATTTCGGGAAATTCTAAAAGCACAGACCAGGATCTAGTGGCTAATACCGGAGAAAATGACCTGTGGCTCCTTAAGATAAATGCCCAGGGGACCATTGTATGGCAACAGACCTTTGGTGGCTCAGATCTGGAATTTGGGTTCGATGCGATAGAAACCAGTGACAACGGTTTAGTGCTTGTGGGGGAAAGCCTAAGTACCGATTTCAGTGCACTCGAAAATAAAGGCGGTACAGACCTTGTCCTGATAAAAATTAAGTAAAAGAATTCTACCCTCTTAAGCAAATCAACTTTCCTTCTAGTTTTGCTCGATCTGGAGCATAGAAATAACTGATCCTCACATATGTTATTAAAATGTTAGCGTCTATTTGAATACCCCAGTTTTAGTGTATATTTGTAAACTATTTAGAATAAATCCAATTAAGATGATCAAAGTATCAGAAACAGCCAAAAAGAGGGTATCTAGCCTGATGTCTGAAGAAGGCTATGACGTTACCAAAGATTACGTGAGGGTTGGCGTGAAAAGCGGCGGCTGCAGCGGATTGTCTTATGAACTGAAATTTGACAACCTCATCAGCGAAACGGATAAGGTCTTTGAAGACAATGACGTACGTATCATAGTAGACAAAAAGAGTTTTCTTTATTTGGTAGGAACTACCCTGGAATATTCCGGAGGCCTTAATGGGAAGGGATTTGTTTTTAACAACCCCAACGCAGAACGCACCTGTGGGTGTGGAGAGAGTTTCTCCTTATAATCAATAGAAAGTATAGAACATGGCATATACAGAGGAAGAATTAAAAAAAGAACTGGAAACCAAAGAGTACGAATATGGTTTCTATACAGATATTGAGTCGGACACCTTTCCAAAAGGCTTAAACGAAGAAGTGGTCATCGCTCTTTCCAAAAAGAAGGAAGAACCAGAATGGATGACCTTATGGAGACTGGAGGCATTCAAAATTTGGAAGGAAATGACAGAACCGGAGTGGGCCAATATCCACTACCAAAAACCCGATTTTCAGGATATAAGTTATTACTCTGCCCCCAATAAAAAACCGAAATACGAAAGTCTGGATGAAGTAGATCCGGAGTTATTGGACACGTTTAAGAGGTTGGGTATTTCATTGGACGAGCAAAAAAAATTAGCCGGAGTCGCAGTAGACATTGTCATGGATTCTGTTTCCGTGGCAACTACTTTTAAGAAGACACTGGCTGAAAAGGGGATCATTTTTTGCTCCATTTCTGAAGCGATCAAAGAGCACCCAGAGCTGGTAAAGAAATACATTGGCTCGGTAGTTCCCAAAAAAGATAATTTTTATGCAGCATTGAATTCAGCTGTATTTTCTGACGGTTCTTTTTGCTACATTCCAAAAGGGGTGAGATGTCCCATGGAACTTTCTACGTATTTCAGGATCAACCAGGCAGGTACAGGACAGTTTGAAAGAACCCTGGTCATTGCGGATAAAGGAAGCTACGTAAGTTACCTGGAGGGTTGTACGGCCCCCTCAAGAGATGAGAACCAATTGCATGCCGCCGTTGTAGAGCTGATTGCTTTGGATGATGCAGAGATCAAATATTCTACCGTACAGAACTGGTTCCCGGGGAACAAAGAAGGAAAAGGCGGGGTCTATAATTTCGTGACCAAAAGGGGCTTATGTGAGCGTAACGCCAAGATCTCCTGGACACAGGTAGAAACAGGCTCGGCCATTACATGGAAATATCCGTCCTGTATCCTGAAAGGAGATAATTCAATAGGGGAATTCTATTCCATTGCCGTGACCAATAACTTTCAGCAGGCAGATACCGGGACCAAGATGGTTCACTTAGGAAAGAACACTAAGAGTACCATTATCTCGAAAGGGATCTCTGCGGGGAAATCCCAAAACAGTTACAGGGGATTGGTGCAGGTTAACAGCAGAGCAGACAATGCCCGGAACTTTTCACAGTGCGATTCACTACTAATGGGTAATGAATGTGGGGCCCATACGTTCCCCTACATTGAAGCAAAGAACAAATCTGCTCAAATAGAGCATGAGGCCACCACAAGTAAGATAGGGGAAGACCAGATATTTTATTGCAACCAGCGTGGCATTGATACTGAGAAGGCCATAGCCCTTATCGTAAACGGATTCAGTAAAGAAGTACTCAATAAATTACCCATGGAATTTGCCGTGGAAGCTCAGAAACTTTTAGAAATAAGTCTGGAAGGTTCAGTAGGATAATTAGGTAATAAGAACAAGAACTAAAGCAAAATAGCACATCATGTTGAAAATTAAAGATCTGCATGCAAGAGTAGAGGATAAGGAAATCCTGAAGGGGATCAATCTGGAAGTAAAGCCGGGTGAGGTACATGCCATTATGGGACCAAACGGTTCCGGGAAGAGTACCCTTGCTTCCGTTATTGCAGGAAAAGAAGATTTTGAGATCACCAAAGGAACTATCCTTTTCGAAGGAGAGGAGCTAGATGAGGTTGCCCCTGAAGAGAGAGCCCATAAAGGGATATTTCTTTCGTTTCAATACCCCGTGGAGATCCCCGGAGTTTCTGTAACGAACTTTATGAAGACGGCTATCAATGAATCCCGCAAGGCACACGGCAAAGAAGATATGCCGGCCAGTAAGATGTTGAAGCTTATCCGGGAAAAGTCTGAATTATTGGACATAGACAGAAAATTTCTTTCCAGATCATTAAACGAAGGTTTTTCAGGAGGAGAAAAGAAACGGAATGAGATCTTTCAAATGGCAATGTTAGAACCAAAATTGGCCATATTGGATGAAACAGATTCTGGTCTGGATATAGACGCCCTTCGCATTGTGGCAAATGGGGTAAATAAGTTAAAGAGTAAGGATAATGCAGTGATCCTGATCACTCACTATCAAAGGCTCTTAGAATATATTATTCCAGATTTTGTGCATGTGATCCACGATGGCAAGATCGTGAAATCTGGCACAAAGGAACTGGCCCTGGAATTAGAAGAAAAAGGATACGACTGGTTAAAAAAAGAACCGGTAGTGTAACTAGGTAAAGGAAACAGGCGGTCCTATTTTAGATCGCCACAAATGAGCGAATTATTAGCAACATGGATCTAAAGGAAAAATTGGTATCTTCTTTTATGGCATTTGAAAATAACGTGGATATGGATCATCCTATTCACGATATACGATCTGAAGCCATCAAGAATTTTGAAACAAAAGGATTTCCCAGTAAAAAAGAGGAAGCCTGGAAATACACTTCCTTAAACAGCTTACAGAAAATTGATTTCAGCATTTTTCCAAAAGAAGAAAATGCGCTGGAGTACCATCAGGTAAAGAAGTATTTCCTGCACGAGATAGATACGTACAAGATTGTTTTTATAGACGGGATCTACAGTTCATACCTGTCAGAAACAACGCATGACGGGGTTGACATTTGTTTAATGAGTTCGGCACTTACAAAGCCCATGTATCAGCAGGTGATAGATGTCTATTTTAACAAGGTGGCCTCCAAAGAAGAATCACTTACTACCCTAAATACTGCCTTTAGCAGGGAAGGAGCGTATATCTATATACCAAAGAACAAGGCACCTAAAAAACCGGTTGAGATACTTCATTTTGCCACTGGGAACGAGGCAACACTTATGTTGCAACCCAGGAATCTGATCATTGTTGAAGAAAATGCTGAATTGCAGGTCATTGAAAGGCACCAGAGCCTTACAAGTAATGAGGTACTAACCAATTGTGTAACAGAGATCTTTGCTGCCAAGAATGCCATTGTTGACTATTATAAAGTTCAGAATGACACCAAAAAGGCATCCCTCATAGATAACACCTACATAGCCCAGAAAGATAAGAGTGTTGTAAAAGTACATACCTTTTCTTTTGGAGGGAAACTTACCCGTAACAACCTCAATTTCTATCAGAATGGAGAGCACATAGACTCTACCTTAAAAGGGGTTACCATTCTGGGAGAAAAACAACATGTGGACCACCATACCCTGGTACATCATCAGCAACCTAACTGCGAGAGTCACCAGGATTATAAGGGCATTTACGGAGAACGTTCCACGGGTGTTTTCAACGGTAAGATCATCGTAGATAAGATAGCCCAAAAAACAAATGCGTTTCAGCAAAATAACAACGTTCTTATCAGCGATCAGGCAACCATTAATACAAAACCTCAGCTAGAGATCTTCGCAGATGATGTAAAGTGTTCTCATGGCTGCACCATTGGGCAATTAGATGAAGATGCCATGTTCTATCTGCAATCCAGGGGTATTCCTAGGAAAGAGGCGACAGGCTTGCTGATGTATGCCTTTGCAAATAATGTCCTGGAAAGCGTGCGACTTCCCGAATTGAAACAACGGATCAACAAACTTATCGCCACCAAACTGGGGGTTAGGTTGGGATTTGATTTGTAAGCCGATATTGATCGGATCAAACATTTCCATGAACATGACAGAGAACACATTGGATATCACCCAAATAAGAAAGGACTTCCCAATTCTAAGCAGGAAAGTAAATGGGAATCCATTGATCTATTTGGATAATGCTGCCACATCCCAAACACCCAGACAAGTAATAGATACTATTGTAGATTACTACAGTAATTACAACGCCAATATACACAGGGGAGTGCACACCCTGGCGCAAGAAGCTACTGAAGCCTATGAAGGAGGCAGGATTAAGATTCAGCATTTTTTTAATGCCGCTAAGGCTCATGAGATCATCTTCACCTCCGGGACTACTCACAGCATAAACCTGGTTGCCAATGGGTTTACCGCCTTTTTAAAAAAAGGAGACGACGTACTGGTGTCTGCCATGGAGCACCATTCCAATATTGTTCCCTGGCAAATGCTCTGTGAGCGAACGGGGGCAAGCTTAAAGGTGATCCCCATGAATAATGAGGGAGCGCTTTTGATGGATAGGTACCGCGATCTGTTATCTGACAAAACCAAATTGGTTGTTTGCAATCACGTATCCAATGCATTGGGAACCATTAATCCTATACAGGAGCTAATCACTCTGGCGCATGACGTTGGCGCGGCAGTGCTTATAGATGGGGCGCAGTCCTCCCCGCATATCAAAGTGGATGTTCAACAACTGGATGTTGATTTTTATACGGCTTCTGCGCATAAATTATGTGGCCCAACCGGTATAGGGATGTTGTATGGAAAAGAAGAATGGCTGGCCAAGTTGCCGCCCTATCAGGGAGGTGGAGAGATGATAGCAGAGGTTACTTTTGAAAAGACCACCTACGCAGACCTTCCGTATAAATTTGAGGCCGGGACCCCTAATATTTGCGGGGGAATTGCGTTTGGAGCCGCCCTTGATTATTTGAAGACCATAGGATTAGAAGCTATTGAAGACTATGAACATGAGTTGCTGGCCTATGCGACTGATAAACTGTTGGAAATAGAAGGAGCAAAGATCTATGGTACTTCTAAGCATAAGACGGCGGTCATCTCCTTTAATATTAAGGGGATCCATCCATATGATATGGGAACGTTATTAGATAAAATGGGCATTGCGGTAAGGACAGGGCATCACTGTGCCCAGCCAATAATGGACTATTACAAGATACCGGGAACCATCAGGGCCAGCTTTAGTTTTTATAATACTAAAGAAGAGATAGATCTTTTTATCAAAGCGGTCAAAAAAGCAAAAGAAATGCTGCAATAGGGTTCTTGTTGTAGTAAACTATTGAAAGAGAGTTAGACTTAACGTATTTTTACGACAAAAGAAGGAGAATGAGCATACAGGAAATACAGGACGAGATCGTAGACGAATTTGCAATGTTCGAGGATTGGATGCAGCGCTATGAATATATGATAGAACTGGGCAAGTCGCTCCCCTTAATCGAAGAAGAATACAAGGTAGACGACAATATCATAAAAGGGTGCCAGAGCAAGGTATGGGTACACGCAGAATTGGCAGATGACAAGTTGGTTTTTACTGCGGATAGCGATGCCATAATTACCAAAGGTATCATTGCTATTTTGATACGTGCCTTCAGCCATCAGAGGCCACAGGATATCATAGATGCTGATACGGCATTCATTGACGAAATTGGCTTAAAAGAACATTTGTCGCCTACCAGGGCAAACGGCCTGGTGAGCATGATCAAACAATTAAAGCTTTATGCAGTAGCGTATCAAACGCAATTAAATTAAGACAGACCATGAGTGAAACGGCCATCGATACACAAGAATTAGGAGAAAAGATAGTGAAGGTACTTAAAACCATTTACGATCCGGAGATCCCTGTAGACATCTATGAATTAGGACTGATCTATGACGTCTTTGTCAATGAGGATAATGAAGTAAAAATACTGATGACCTTAACCTCTCCTAATTGCCCGGTTGCAGAAACCCTGCCGGTAGAAGTAGAAGAGAAGGTAAAGTCTCTCAACGTGGTAAAAGATGCTGAGGTAGAGATCACCTTTGATCCGCCCTGGAATCAGGATCTTATGAGCGAAGAGGCAAAGCTTGAGTTGGGAATGCTTTAAGGTTCAGAAATCTAAGACGTATGACCGAAGAAATAAAAAATCGCGTGGCCGGTAGCTCGCTGATCACTTTTGATCTGGAGGAACATTATCCCGAAGGGAGGCGCATTGTGCTGGACATTAAGGACTGGTTATACGAAGGGCTTATACTAAAAGAAAAGGATTTCAGAACCTACGTTTCCAACCATAACTGGGAACAATATAAAGATGCCTTTGTGGCCATGCAGTGTTCCTCAGATGCCATTGTTCCGGGTTGGGCCTTTATGCTGGTAACCTCTAAACTGCAGCCATACGCAAAGCAAATTGTACAGGGAGATCTGGACCTATTGGAGACCGTACTTTTCAAAACGGTGATAGATAACCTCAACATCTCATCTTTTCAGAATAAGCCGGTTATCATTAAAGGGTGCACCAACAAACCAGTACCCGCTAACGCCTACCTTTGGGCCACCCAGAAATTACAGAAGGTAGCCAAAAGTGTGATGTATGGGGAGGCCTGTTCTTCCGTACCCTTGTTTAAAAAAGGGTAAGCAGCTTTCTCAAGTATCATTTTTTCGTATCTTGCCTCGAATTTTTTAAATATAAGTATATGAAAAAGTTAATATTTCTAGGCAGTATGTTGCTATGCAGCACTATGTTTTACGCCCAGACAGAGGCAGAGCTCAAGGCCACTAAAAAGGTTAAGAAAGATTCCATAGCGGCCATACAGGGCAGGGTAGATGCTATTGATGCCCAGATAAAAGCCCTTCCGGGATGGAAGATAGGTGCATTTGGCGTCATAGGCACCAACCTTTCTAATTTTAATAACTGGTACGCCCAGGGATTCCCAAATAACTCATCCGGAAATATAGGGATCACCGTTAATGCCTTCGCCAATTTAAAACAAGACAAGTTCTTCTGGCGTAATTCCGGAAATATTAATCTGAGTTGGGTAAAACTAGACGACAAGGACGACCCAACGGACGATTCGGGATTCAGGGAAGCAACGGACGTTTTTAATATCTCCTCGCTCTATGGGCGAAAGGTAAGTGAGAAATTTGCTATTTCTGCTTTGGGAGAATACAGGACCACCATCCTCAGTAATTTTAACGATCCGGGATATCTCGATCTTGGGGTAGGGGGCACATGGACACCCAGTGACAATCTGGTAGTAGTGATTCACCCCTTGAACTACAACTTTGTATTTAGCAAAGAAGATAACATCTTCAACTCTTCTATGGGGGCCAAGATCCTGGCAGACTATACACGAAACATTGGGAACATTGATTACAAAAGTAATTTATCCCTTTTCCAGAGCTATGAAAGTGGGGACCTGAGCAACTGGACATGGACCAATTCTTTTTCCTACACGCTGTGGAAGATGATAGGAGTAGGCTTTGAATTTGGCCTAAGAAATAATAAGCAGGAAGCACTAAACTACGCTATTAACACACTAGGAGATACCGGCGCAACCTTTGACAATGTTGACAATGATCTGCAAACATACTGGACCCTTGGCGTGTCTTATAAGCTGTAATACAGCAACTGAAAACAACAAAAAAAACCCTGATCAATTGATCAGGGTTTTTTGTTAGTAGGTCTTTTAAATAAGATCTAAATTCTCAGTGTTGATTTGGGGAAATGAACACTAAAGTAGATAAGTTCAGGTAGGATTTGAGGATAAACACGTACACTTAACTACACTGTAAATGTATCTCAGGAAGCTCCGGAAGCCAAAACTATGTTGTCAACTATCCGTATCTTGTTGTGAAAAATATGAAGGGTTTATTTCTTCGATGAACTACCTATATTTATTTGTGATGATCTAGTATTCATCCAGATTTTCGGGGTACAAAAAGTTATTATAGGGGAATCTTGTCACATGAATTTTGCGCACGGTGGCATAGACCTGCTTTTTAAATGTATCTAAATTCTCTTTGTTAAGGGCAGAAATAAATAGTGCATTGCCACCCATTCGGTGCATCCATGTATTTTCCCATTCCTCCAGGCTCATATGCCTGTTGGTCCTTTCGGTAGTTAAATCGTCTTCCTCAATGACCTCAGCTTTGTACAGATCTATTTTATTGAAGACCATAATGGTCTCCTTATTGGCAGAATCTATCTCACTAAGCACCTTATTCACAGAGGCGATATGTTCTTCAAAGTTAGGATGAGAGATGTCTACTACATGTAATAGCATGTCTGCTTCCCGTACTTCATCCAAAGTACTTTTAAAGCTTTCCACTAATTGTGTAGGCAGTTTACGGATGAAACCTACCGTATCACTCAATAAGAAAGGGAGATTGCCAATGACCACTTTACGAACCGTAGTATCCAGGGTTGCAAATAGTTTGTTCTCTGCAAACACCTTACTCTTGCTTATAACGTTCATTAGGGTAGACTTTCCTACATTGGTATAGCCCACCAGGGCAACTCTTACCAATGACCCCCGGTTACCTCGCTGGGTCTCCATCTGCCGGTCTATTTTGGTAAGTTTCTTTTTAAGGAGGGAGATCCGGTCTCGCACTATCCGTCTGTCTGTCTCTATTTCGGTCTCCCCGGGCCCCCTCATGCCAATACCCCCACGTTGACGCTCCAGGTGTGTCCACAGGCCGGTTAATCTTGGCAAGAGATACTCGTACTGGGCCAATTCTACCTGGGTTCTGGCGTAGCTTGTTTGTGCCCTCTGGGCAAAAATATCTAGGATAAGTCCGGTTCTATCCAGGATCTTACATCTAAGTTGCTTTTCAATATTGCGTTGCTGAACTGGGGTAAGTTCATCATCGAAGATCACTGAGCCTATCTCATGTTTCTTAACAAAAGCCTCCACTTCCTCCATTTTACCGCTGCCGATATATGTCTTGGGGTTAGGGATGTCTATTCGTTGTACAAATCTCTTTTGTACTTCCCCTCCTGCAGTATAGGTAAGAAACTCCAGTTCATCCAGATATTCCGTTACTTTTTCTTCATTTTGTTCCCGGTTGATCACGCCAATGAGAACAGCCTTTTCATGATCTATTGTCTTTTTCTCCAGCATACTTTATAATATAGTGCAAAGCTACATAAAACACTTTAGGGTACCACGGGCTTTTACGCTTTAGAAGTAAGATAAAAATACATTTCAGGTGGCATAGGAAATGATAATTCCTGTACTGCACGTAACTTTCCGTTTAAAAATTTAAATTTTGGGATTTCATATTCATTAAGTATTCTTGAAAAAGCCAATTCGCAAAAATTTTGAATCCCTACTTGGTACCGGGCAAAGGATTGTTTTAAATCAGTATACTCAATATCTGGAAGGCCTGCGGATGAGCCCATCTACGGTTACCACATATCGCAGTTTTATCGTTTTTCTGCTGCTGTACTGGAAGGGTCGTCCTGTTTCTGAACTGCACAATGCAGCGGTACTTCGGTTTATAGAGGTGGTGGTTAAGCGGAGGAATTACGGCATTAGTACCCACCGGCAACTGGTGAGTGCACTAAAGCATTTTGGAAAGCGGTTCCTGGTGAGCGCCATTGAACCCTTAGAACTTCAAAGGCCCAGCCGAAGCAGGATTTTGCCTACCGTCCTGAGCAAAGAGGAGGTAATAGACCTGTTACGAGCTACGTACAACCTAAAGCATCGGATGATCCTAGCACTTCTTTATTCCTGTGGCCTTCGCATCAGTGAGGTGCTTCAGTTGAGACTTGCAAATATAGATCTGGACAGACGACAGGTGATCATCCTCCATGCGAAAGGGCGTAAAGACCGATACGTGGTTCTGGCCGAGAGTACTGTTCCTCTTTTGATCAATTATATTAGCAGCTACCGACCTCGGGAATATCTTTTTAACGGATCTGATAAAGGCCCCTACAGCGCCACCAGCATCCGTGCTTTCCTTAAGCGATCCTGCCGGCGGGCAGGGATCCGGAAGCGGGTTACGCCTCACACCCTTCGGCATTCTTACGCCACTCACCTTATCGAAAATGGAGTAAACCTGCGTCTGGTACAGGAGCTTCTGGGCCACGCCAAACCGGAGACCACTATGATCTATACCCATGTAGCCAGGAAAGATCTATTGTCTATCCAAAGTCCGTTGGACACCACCCTTTTGGAGCTCCGTTCTTCGGATAAAAATTTATTAAATCAATCCTTGTCCGGAAACCTTAACGGATAAAGTGCTATTTTAGTTAGCATATAACAAGTTGGCAAACATATGAGGAATGCCTTTATTTTAGTAATAAGTTTAATTAATGTGAATCTAGCATATTCACAAAAGGTTATTTATTTCTTAGTTAATGAGAATGATACGCTTATAAGGAAGC
>JAHEHU010000171.1 GCA_024639765.1 Eudoraea sp. | reverse complement strand
CTATAAAGCAACGGCGGGGAGTATTTATTTTGATAAGTTTTATACTTGGCTTTACTATTGACGTCTTTTCAGATACCCTTGCCTTTCATACCATGGCTTGTATAACTATGGCCTATTTAAGGCCTACCATAATGCGATTTGTATTTGGTGTAAACTATGAATTTCAAAGTTTTAAATTAACCAATACCACTAAGGCACAACAAATTACATTTTTGACGTTTTTAATAATAGGGCATCATATCATTTTCTTTTTGCTCGAAATTTTTAGTTTGGATCATTTGCTCTTACTTTTGAAAAAAATAGTGTTTACAAGCATAGGATCGCTCGTCCTATGTGTTTTACTTATCTCACTTTTTAGTGCTGAGAAAGAATGAAAAAGATTTTACTTTCTTCTATTATTGTGATCATAGGATTCACCTTTATAGGCAGGCTTTCCTATTTACAGGTCTTTAGCTCTTCCTCTACTCAGCTATTGGAGGATACGGCTATAAAAGCCATCTATGATTATCCTGAACGGGGATATATTTATGACAGAAATGGGGAACTTTTAGTTGCCAATCAGCCGGCCTACGATGTAATGGTGATTCCCAGAGAGGTACAACCCTTGGATACGCTAGAATTTTGCTCCCTTCTGGGTATTAACAAAACTCAGTTTACCGAAAAATTAAAGAAGGCCAGGGTTTATTCACCACGTCTCCCTTCGGTTCTCGTTCCACAACTCTCTAAGGCAGACTACGCTCGGTTACAGGAAAAAATGAGAAAATACGAAGGTTTTTATATCCAGAAAAGATCGCTTCGGTATTACGCTACAGAAAGCAGTGCCAATGTTTTAGGATATATCTCCGAAGTAAATGAGTCCGATATCAAAAAGAATCCCTACTACAAACAGGGAGAACTCACAGGAAGAACCGGAATAGAAAAACAGTATGAGGACTACCTGAGAGGAATAAAAGGAGTTAAATATATTCAGAAAGATAGGTTTAACAGAGCTATTGGCCCTTATAAAGAGGGAGCCATGGATACCCTTCCGGAACAGGGTAAAGAAATACATGTAACTCTGGATAAGGTTTTGCAGGAGTACGGGGAACAATTGATGCGTGGAAAAAGGGGAGGCATTGTAGCCATAGAACCTGCTTCTGGTGAAATCCTTGCTCTTATTTCCGGCCCAACCTATGACCCCGCCCTACTTGTTGGAAGGGAACGTTCAAAAAACTATAGTAAACTACACTACGATACTATTTCCAAACCTACCTGGGACAGGGCACTTCTGGCACAACCTTCACCAGGATCACCGTTCAAAACGCTCAATGCGCTTATTGCACTTCAGGAAGGAGTGATAAAGCCCGAGACCACCATACAATGTTACAATGGGTTTTATGTAGGAAATAAGAAACGAGGGTGCCATTGCGGAGGAGGATTAAGAAATATGAACTCGGGTATCTACAAATCCTGCAATGCTTATTTTGCCGGTACCTTTCGAAAAATATATGACAACTATCCAACTACCGATGAAGGCATGGATGTTTGGGAAAAACATATTAAAAGCTTTGGATTAGGCGATTTCCTCGGGTACGACCTCCCAACCGGAAGAAAAGGAAGAATTCCAGATAAAGAATATTATGACAGGGTATACGGAGACAACAGGTGGGCTTCTTCCTATATTATCTCTAATGCTATTGGACAAGGTGAGGTTGCCGCAACCCCTATTCAACTTGCCAATATGACTGTGGCAATAGCGAACAGAGGTTACTATTATACCCCTCATATTATCAAAACCATTTCTGGTGAGCCTATTGAAGATCCAAAATATACAACGCCTAATTATACAACTATTGAGAAGCAATACTTTGAACCTGTAGTTCAGGGGATGGCAGATGTTTATACAAAAGGGACGGCCAAATGGCTGCAGATCCCCGGAATTAAGATCGCTGGCAAAACGGGAACCGTAGAAAACTTTACCAAGATCAATGGGGTGCGTACCCAACTAACGGACCATTCTGTTTTTGTAGCTTTTGCGCCCGTTGATAATCCCAAAATAGCCCTTGCGGTTTATATTGAACATGGGTATTATGGGGCCAGGTATGCCGGTCATATTGCGTCACTGCTTATTGAAAAGTATCTCAAAGGAGAGATCACACGCACCGATCTTGAAAAACGTATGCTGGAAAAAACCCTGGAAGCAGAATATGCGAAACCATATAGTGGAGAGGAGTTCAAGATAAACGAATATGTCTGGTAAAAGCGTCCTTAAAAGGGTAGACTGGTTAACCATTTTTATCTTTCTGATGCTCATCGCCATTGGCTGGGTAAACATCTATTCCAGCACCTTCTCTGATAATGATTCTTCCATTTTTAATTTTAGTGAGCTGTACGGGAAACAGCTATTTTTTATTGGTATTAGCTTAGTTGCTGCAATTGTATTCTTGTCATTGGAAGCCCATTTCTATGAACGCTTCTCTAGTCTTCTTTATATTATTACCGTAGTACTCCTACTCGGACTTTTTCTTTTTGGAAAGACCATAGCGGGTGCGACATCATGGTACGATCTTGGATTCTTTAATCTGCAACCGTCCGAACTGGCCAAGTTCACTACAGCATTGGCCCTGGCAAAATACCTGAGTGATATACAGACCGACATCAAACGAACTAAAGACCAGCTTTTTGGCCTATTGATCATACTGGTCCCCGCCTTACTCATAATACCTCAACCCGATCCCGGGAGTGCCCTTGTTTTCATGGCCCTGGTATTTGTGCTTTTCAGAGAAGGGTTTCCCCTTTTCTATTTAGGGATAGCCCTATTGGCTGTTCTTATTTTTATTGCGACACTCATGTTTGGGACCATATGGGTAAGTATTAGCCTGGCACTTATTATTGCAACGTTTCTATTGGTCAAAAAGGCGAGCTTCAAAGTACCTCTTTTACCACTAAGCCTATTCTTTATCATTGCCATCGTTTTTTCACTCTCGGTAAATTTTGTTTATGAAAATGTCTTTGAACAAAGGCACAGAGACCGATTCAGTCTTTGGCTCAGACTTGAAAAAGATCCTGAAAAATTAGATGAGATCCGTAAGACCATAGGATATAATACATACCAATCTGAAAAAGCAATAGAATCTGGCGGTCTCTTTGGAAAGGGATTTTTAGAAGGCACACGAACAAAAGGAGACTTTGTTCCGGAACAACATACAGACTATATCTTCACAACCGTGGGAGAAGAATGGGGCTTTGCAGGAACGGCAATAGTGGTGATCCTCTTTACCATATTACTGCTCAGACTGGTATATCTTGCCGAACGCCAAAAAAGCGACTTTAGCCGCATGTATGGGTATGGTGTCATTTCTATTTTGCTTATCCACTACTTTATAAATATTGGTATGGTTACCGGAATTCTTCCTACCATAGGGATTCCCCTGCCCTTTTTTAGCTATGGGGGTTCTGCACTAATCGGTTTTACGGCACTGCTATTTATTTTCCTAAAACTAGATGCGAACAGGTTAAACGAATGGCACTAATAACGCCAGCGCGATTGATTCACTTCCTTTTCAAAAAGGTCTTGCTGTTCATCATCCATATCTTGAAAAAAATCGATCCCTGTTTTTCCTTCCAGCAGATCTATAGAAACCTGAAAGTTGTTCAGTGGTTTGTCGGTTTCCAGATGTGGTATCAAAAAAGAGATTGTTCTAAAATCTTTAGGGCCACCGCGCACTATAATTTTATAAAAGGCCTCTGGCACGGCTACTGCCTCATATCCAATGGAAGGCAGTCCTTTTTTTAAGATACCGCCGGTGATGACATATACAGAATCGTACTTTTTAGCCCATTTCCTGACCCTCATTTCCAGTCTGTTCCAGACACCGGCGTTAAAATCGCGTTTCATGGGGCTTATATTGCTGGTATAAAAAGTCTCACCATAGGCTGCTTCTGAAAACCTTCTATCACCTGCCGGACATAAATGACCCCTGTCATATCCTGAGTTCTTATAATTTCGCCAATC
>JAHEHU010000076.1 GCA_024639765.1 Eudoraea sp. | reverse complement strand
ATGCCAATACGAAGGGTGTCATTGCCTTTTGTAAGGCATTTTTCAATGATCTCATAGGCCTTTTCCTGATGCGCTTCCTGTGTGCTTTCCACCAGGGTAATAGCCCTTGCCAATAAGGATTTATCGCCCTGTAAGATCCCTTCGATAAGTTCCGGAACAGAAGGTATTTGTGCCCGTCGTTTCTTTACAAAAGAGGCGCTCTTATCACCTATGTTCTTTTTTATTGCCAAATTTATTGAGTAAGAGGTACCTGTACCTTTGTGGTATCCCATGCAAATGTCAGGAATAGTCCGTTATTCTCTTCAAAACTGATGGTAAAGCTTTCCTGGGGTTGTGTCATATTTATGACAGGTACCTCCACTTGCAATACATCCGTTTCAGGGTTCCACGTAGCTTCTGATCCGCCACTGCTTAAGGTTGCACCCCAATCAGGAATTTCACTGTTAAAGATCACAGTCCAGTTTTTCTCATTTGGTTTTGTCCACAACGAATAGATGCCGGCCGGCAAAGCTTTCCCCATGATCATAATATCTGTTTTGGTCTCAAAACGGGTAGGCTCATTGGCCCCGGTACGCCAAACTTTGTCATAGGGAACAAGTTCTCCAAAGATGACCCGGTCTTTTTTGGATGGACTACTGTAATTTACTAGGAGGTCATACCCGCCTTGGGCATATGTTGTAGTGGTCTCCGGACTATTTTTTTTAGTTTGAGTTCTTAAAAAAGGCATGGCTACAAAATAAAAGAGCAGGGCCAATACGGCTAAAATACCAACAATCCATTTTAATGTTTTCATAATGATATGGGTTATTATTTCTTAGTTCCTAAGGTACTAAATCGAACGTAAAAAAGGATTCATTGACATATGTTTCTCCCGGTAATAGCAAAGAGGAGGGGAAAGAGGACTGATTTGGTGCATCCGGATAATTTTGTGTTTCAAAACATATGGCAGCAAGATCTTGTGGTGTAAATACTACCAATGACGGCTGGTTAGATGATACGCTTAGTTGTATTCCTGATAGCAAAGAATGGGCAACAGCAATAGGTTTTTGACTCGGATCCACAATATATGGGGTGTCTAGTCTAACACCTCCTAATCTTTTAGAAATTCTAAAGTCATATTCAGTGTTCACAACAGACTCTATACTTCCTGTAGGAAGTAATTTTTCATCTGTGCTGAGTCTTTTTTCACTTCGTATCTGTAAAACTAGATCATCTAATGTGGGCTCATCATCGAGCACAAAATAGGAATGATTGGTTAAATTCACAATGGTGGGCCTGTCCGCAGAGGCTGTATGTAAAACCTTTAAGGTATTCCCTAAAAGCTGGTAGGTAACCCTGGCTGTTAGCTTCCCGGGATAGCCCTCTTCAAGATGTGGACTTATGTATTCGTAGGTAACAAAAGGATCTGACGTTTCAGCTTTATCTGCGAGCCTCCAAAACCTCCTGCCAAAACCATGTTGTCCGCCATGGAGATGAACCCCGTCTTCCTCATAGATAGGATAGACCGTTTCACCAATACTAAATTGACCTTGTGAGATCCTACCGGCATATCTTCCTACACAGGCGCCTAACGACCGATGGTCCTTTAAATAGTCCTCTGGTGCTTCAAAACCGACAACACAATTTTGTTGCCTTCCGTTTTTATCCCGGATAAGAATTTTTTGGATGATGGCCCCGTAGTCTATTGTAGAAAGACCAATGACATCGTTATATAAGCTAACTTGTTGCAAGAAATATGTTTAAATTTCATTTAAATGTAGGATAATTTGCAACATCCCCTTTTTTATTTCGTCTTTTAAATAGCAACAACAAAACCAAGGTTGGAGACTAACCACATATTTAATATTGATCTGGTTGAGCTATGTAAGCAGCAAAACCGTAAAGCACAACTCACTTTGTACAAGCAGTATTGTGAAGGAATGTTTTGTGTGGCCATGCGGTTTGTTAACAACCGGGACGATGCAGAAGATGTGCTGCAGGAGGCTTTTATTAAAGCCTTTCAAAAAATACAACAGTTCAAAGGTGAGGTTACCTTCGGAGCCTGGCTGAAACGTATCGTGATTAATCAGTGCCTGGATTTTTTAAAAACCAAGAAGGAGCGAGCCGTTGAACTTAAAGAAAACACATTGCAGATCGTGGAGGACCATGATTGGTCCGTAGCACATGAGATCTCCATAGAAGATGTAAAAAGTGCGATGTCACTGGTGCCAGAAAATTATCAAAATGTACTGCAACTTTATCTGCTGGAAGGATATGACCATGAGGAGATCGGTGAGATATTGAACCTCTCTAACACGGCCAGCAGAACTCGACTATTACGCGGAAAAGGATATTTAAGAGCTCTTTTAACAAAACAAAGACATGAAACAGGATCTTAGGGATTTATTCAAAGAAGAACGAGCTAAAAAACATCAGCTGAAAGCCGGACATGAAGATCGCTTTGAGGAGCGACTCACCCAGGCCTTTCCTAATCGCAGAAGATCACGGTATCGTTTGTGGGGTATTGCGGCATCAGTGATCGTACTATTAGGCCTTGGGGGAGTATTCTTTCAGCAAACAAAGACCAATGATCCTATAAAAACTATTGTTTTGCCTAAGGGAGAAGTTCAAGAGCAAGCTAGGAACATTTCATTAGGGGATCTTTCCCCCGATCTTAAAAAGGTGGAGACCTATTATGTGACCTCTATCAATATGGAACTGGCCAACCTTGAACTCTCTTCTGAGAATAAAGTTATAGTAGATGACTTTATGTCAAAGCTAGGGGAACTTAATAAGGAATATATGGCACTCAATCTGGAACTGAACGAAGTTGGTCCCAATGAACAAACCATAGGGGCCCTGATAAAGAATTTAGAATTACGCTTAGAGTTATTATTAAAATTAAAAGAAAAGTTACATCAATTAAAATCTAAAGAAAATGAAACAGTTACGACCAACAATGCCTAAGATCTTTGTGCTGGGTTTGCTCTTTGTGAGTATGCAAATGTTCGCTCAGAAACAAAACAAAACCTATAGTGAAAAGTTTAATGTAGGAACTGATGCAGTGCTCGATATAAATACGAGTTATGCAGATATCGAATTTGAGACCTGGGATAGGAATGAAGTTTCGGTAGAGGCCATTATAGAACTCGATGGAGCCACAGAGGAAGAAGCAGAGGCTTATTTTAAGAATTCGGGGATCAAGATCCTGGGGAACAGCAAGGCCATTGAGATCAGTACTTTTGGCGACAGAAACTGGGGTTATCGAACAGCTCTGTGGCCATTAGATCCGGTTGATCCTTTGCCATCAATTGCAGCTTTTCCAGACATGGAACAGCTGTTTATGAACCTGGAGATCCCGGAATTACCTCCAATGCCGGAAATGCCGCCTGTACCTCCAATCCCAAATGTAAATTTTGATTATGAGGCCTTTAAAAAAGACGGAGAGAAATATATGAAGAAATGGCAAAAGGAATTCAACAAGAGTTTTGACAAGGACTACCAGAAAAAAATGGAGGCCTGGGGCAAAGAATTCGCTACTCGTGCAGAGGCCAAAAAAGAGCTTTTAGAAGAAAGGCGAGATGCTATGGAAGGACGACGTACTGAAATGGAAGAACAACGGGAGCATGTTCGCCAGCAGGCCCAAGAGATACGGGAACAAGCTCAGCAAAATCGCGAACAGCTAATGCAAGCCGTGAAAGAGGCCCGTGAAAAGGCACATGCTGATAGAGGCAGGGCAGATGAGTCCAATATATTTTTCCGCTCAGAGGACGGAGCTTCAAAATCATACAAGATTAAAAAGACGATAAGAATTAAAATGCCAAAGTCGGCCACCTTAAAAATGAATGTTCGACATGGGGAAGTTAAACTGGCCGCCAATACCAGAAATATGAATGCAACGCTGGCGTATGCGAGCTTGCAGGCTACTTCAATAGAGGGAGACAGGACGCAGATAAATGCGTCCTATTCCCCTGTAAAGGTAGCCCAATGGAAGTTGGGTAATTTGAATACAAATTTTTCAGAGGCAGTGGAACTGGAGGTGGTGTCAGAGCTCAACCTTACGGCTAACTCTTCTGAGGTGGTTATCAACAGGCTGTTAAAAAGCCTGGTAGGTAGGAATGATCTGGGAATGGTATCTATCAAAGCAGTGGATCCCAATTTTTCCGGTATAGATATGAGCATTCAGAATGGTGAATTACATTGTACAATGCCTTCAACGCCTTTTTCAGTTATGGCCAAGAATACGCGTTCGGAATTTAAGTATCCAGATTCCTGGACACTGAATGAGAGCAGCAACGGACGCGAAGTGATCTTTACAGGGTATTCCCAAAAAGGGGCTGCTTCAAAAAAACTTGCACTTAAAAGTGCTTACAGTACCATTATTTTAAAATAAGGCTACTCTTCCAATACCAGGGTGCCAAAGATGTCTGCATTGATCCACCCCTGATTCTTATCTTCTCCTGGGACAAAAACAGATCCAATAAAATTTTCCCGCTCCTTACTCCCATCATTATCACAATAGGCTAGTGCAAAGCCGATCTTCTTGCCTTGTTTTAAAGGTACAGGAATATTCACTTCTTCATCCTTGTATGTGTCACTATAAAGCCTGATAGCCATTTCCCAGGTTGTGAGTTTCCCTATGGTAGATCGAGAAGAAGATATATGTTCGTTGTAGAGTCTGGGTTCCCTGTCTGGCGCCAGATCAACGACATTGCCGTCTAATGCTATATGATATGCGAAGGCATTGTGGCTGAACTGATGTAAGCCTCCTGAATTGTCCTCATCCAGAAATACTTCTACACAATCATCATCCCACCATAATTTCAGGGGTTCCTTACGTGCATCGTAAAGGATATCATCTGTGATCTCAACCAGGAGATAGAGATAACCATCATCCCAACTAAGTTTATACCGCCCGTTAAAATCCTGATAACTGTATGCCTCACCAAGCCAGTTCTGGTCCAGGGGATGCCAACTGGCAAGATTCCAGCAATTTTCTGTGGCCTTGCCATCCAGGGTAGGAGCTGTTGTCGTTTTTTTAACGATCAGAAGCTGATGGTCTTCTTTTTCATTCTTGCCTCCACAGGCAACAATACTCACCAAAGCACAAAGTAAGAAAGCATATTTCATAAAGTTCATTTTAAAGTACTCTATGGTCAAAAGGAATGCATATGTGAACGGGTTAGGAAGTCCATTGGCATTTCGTTCGTCATAGATCTGGGGTTACTATGGTATATGAAAGATACAAATTCTTCAGTATTTGTATCCTTTTTAGTACAAATTTTGATTTGAGGGTGAAAAGCAGCCTTATTTTTGGCTAAAGGATAAGCATATATGATGAGTACCCATTAAAAAACCGATTCTTAAGAATCGGTTTTTCTTGAAATTAAGTAAGTCCTAATGAACGTCTTTCTTTAAATATTCTTGAAAATTTTCTTTAAAACGGTTCAACCTTGGTATTGAGACATTGGTGATATAAGAATCGTTCGGGTGTTTTCGTTCGTAGTCCTGGTGATATTCCTCGGCCTTCCAGAAGACTGTAAAAGGCTCAATTTGCGTTACAATAGGTTGATCATATACCTTACTGTCATCTAAAGCCTTCATATATTCTTCAATGATCTTCTTTTCTTTTTCGTTTTTATAAAAGGCTATAGACCTATATTGTGGACCTCTGTCTGGTCCCTGCCTGTTGAGCGAAGTAGGATCGTGTGAGCCAAAAAATACCTGCACAAGTTCAAAAAACGACACCTTTTCAGGATCATAATAGACCTCCACAGTTTCAGCATGCGTTGTTCTCCCATAGCTTACTTGCTCATAGGTTGGATTTTCTTCGGTCCCACCGGCATAACCGGAAACAGCTTCTTTTACCCCTTTCACACTTTCATAAATCGCTTCAACACACCAAAAACAGCCACTGGCAAAATAGGCAGTTTCATATTGCTGCAACTCAGCTTCACTTAGCTTTTCTACCTGGGCCACTGGTTTGCTTGGTGGTTCCGGTGTTTTAGCTTTAGTCTGGCAGCTTGAGGCGGCCAGAAATATGATTACTATTAAAGATGATTGTAGCGCTTTCATGTTTTTTGTTATTTAGATGTAAAAATTAAAAATACTTTCGGAAAAGGGGGTTAAATCCATGTTAATTCCGTCTTTGGCGCACTCATGTTGAACAACTATCTTTCAAGAAAAAATTTAAATCAGTCTTGACACCACTTTTAGAATCCCTTCTTCATACTAAAACATCACGGGTAATAGATCCGGATGTACCTCTAAAACTGTATACCCCGGTAGATCTTTCTGTATTCAACAAGGCTATACAAAATATTGATCTTACAGATCATACTGCCTGCCAGAAATATATAGACCATCTCCTCACCGTGAAAAAGGCGAAGGTAGCTTATGGTGGATATTTGGAACAACGAAATTTATATAGTGGGAATGCAAGTTTTGAATCTTTGGCAGCAGAACGGAGAGATATTCATCTGGGGATCGATTTTTGGGCGAAGGCCGGCACCAAGGTGGTTGTACCGTTAAAAGGGGAGATCCATAGTTTTCAGAATAATGCCAATAAGGGAGATTATGGTCCTACCATTATTTTAACTCATAAGTTGGGTGCATGTATCTTTCATACGCTCTATGGTCATTTATCCCTGGAGTCATTAGACGGACTGTATGTGGGAAAGATATTTGAACAAGGTGAGACGCTTGCCACCCTGGGTTGTCCTGAAATTAATGTGAACTATGCCCCACACCTGCATTTTCAATTAATTGTTGATCTAGAGGGAAAACAGGGCGACTATCCTGGTGTTTGCAGGGTGTCTGACCTGCAATTCTACCAAAGAAACTGTCCAAACCCTGATTTACTGCTTAAGATGTAGGCTGGTTATACCGATTAACGCCCCCTTTTTTCGGTAAGTGGTTTTGAGGGTTATGTACGTTCACCGATGATTTTTTGCCGTTTACCCGACATCTTGCCAGATACCGAAAAATAAGGGTTTTTCAGCGAACGACACCCCGGTGAATGCACCATCCTTGCGTTTTATATATATAAAACGCAAGACATGAAAACGCTAGTAACAATCTTCTTTATCTTCTTTATCAGCTTCGCTGCCCAGGCTCAGGAAAACACTGCTGAAGTAAAAGCAGAAACTGCCAAGAAAGAGATCGTTACCGCTACTGCTAAAGAGAACAGTGTTGCTCGTCTGTATCGTTTTAAGAATAGCAGGATCAAAAAGGAATTGTCTTTTAAGACGAAAAGAAACGCTTCTAAATTGGCTTAATCTGTACATAACACTAAAAAACAGTTCATCCATCCTTTGGAATAATTAAAAGATAGCCTACTTAATAGTAATATCAATAAACGATAAAAGCCTAAATATTCTTCAATTCATGTATTTCCACCGCACTTTTTAAAAAACCGATAAGGCCTACCCCTAACAAAAAAAAGCCAAAATAAAGTTCATGAACGGCCCCATATTGTACAGAGAAAAAACCAACAAGGCCGAGGATCATTATAAAAAGGGTAATGAATGCCATAAATATGATGACACGTTGCCCTTGGACAGGGTGCTTCCTGATATAGTTGAAAACCTTATTTTGGGATTTTAAAGGATCCTGAAGAGTTGCCAAACTAATCCCTATTCCAACAAAAATTAGCGAACTATTAAGATTAACCCAATTAATTTCTACCCCTGCCAATAAAGGTTGTATAACATAATAAAGGGCCATTAGCATGGCAGGATATTGCAGGTAACTTGTGAGGTGCAAGAGTTTTTTTATCAGGTTCATAGGGTCAACTATTTTTTATGGGTAAAACGTTTGCCGGGCGGTATGGCTCATCCCTTATGGAAATTTTACGTATGCTAGTACTACAGGCATTGCCAAGATCAACATAATATGTTGAACAAAATAAAGCCTACTCAATACCCCACACTACAAGGACAGAGGCATTATACACCAGGTCGCTGGGGGTGAATCCCTGGGATTCCACAGCATCAGCCTGAAAACTCATCATGGCCTTGTCTGGTCTTATGGGCACATTATAAGAATTGCCATACTGAATTCGGATCACCTTTTGTAAGCTGGTTCCGGAAGCCTCGCTGATCACTTTAGCCTTTCTAAAAGCATCTTTTGTGGCCAGTTGTATTAATTGTTCCTGTACCTTGTCCTTAAGCGTGTCTGAGAGCTTAAAACTAAAACCAAGCTCAAATTCGGAAGCTTCCGCAGAAAATTGGGAAAGGATCTTACGGAGATTGGCTACGGTATTTTTAAAATCTAAATGTATTTGCTGTGTAGCTACATAACCGCTGTCTACCTGACGGTTGTTTCGGTATAAGGTGTTTTTTCGCACCTGAAAATTATCGGTGAAAATATCGTCTTCTGAAAAGCCCATTTTTTGTATCTGGGCCTTCAGGTCTGCAGCTTTGGTATTGAGCCCGTTAATGGTTTCCCCAAATTTCATGGCAATATGGCTTAGGTTAATATTGAGCACCCCAGTATCTGGAGCTATGGCCAGCTGGGCATTACCAGTTACCTCTAACTGAGGACTTGTGTGTTGCGCCACTACCAGCGTAGTGAGAAGGAATAATAGGAGGGGAGCTACTTTTTTCATATGTTCTATTATAAAATATTTATTGATTCAATGACGAATTAAAAATTCACGTATTTCGGAGGTAAGTTGCAGCAGATCTGGATGGTGGGTGTACATCATATGCCCTGCCTCAAAATAGGTAAAATGCACGCGTTCCGTTACAATACCATTACGGTTAAAGGTGTACTCGGCATCAAAGAAAGGGCAGATGAGGTCATAATACCCGCTGGCCACGAGCACCTTCATCTCTGTATTCCGACGCATGGTATCGCCTAACAAACGCGCTGTATTTACAGGCATAGGTTCCCAATATTTACCCTCAGGTACCGTCCGCCAACGCCATTTTTCGCCAATGGCATCATTGCTAGTGAGGTAGGGTCTGTCCATATGTATTTTTAAGGTATTCGCATAGTAGTGGTTCAGGGCCGATGTATAGGCAGCAGAAATCTGGTAAGAGGCTGGGTCCCCCAAATGGGGAGCTTCAGATACATCATCCCCTTCATCTCCCATAAATCGGCCGTCTAGCCTGCCAATGGCCAGTCCTTTATCTTCTAATAGTTTTTTCTGAAAACGCGGGATTAGCACTCTTAGATTACTTCTTAAAATATAGGCTTCGTCAAGTCCCGTAAAATGGCTTAATGTTTTTGCAAGTTGCACTTTCTCCTCCTTGTTTAGCAGATTCCCTTTATACAATGCCGGGGCGTAGATGCTATACGTAAAATCCCGGCTTTCCTGTACAAATGCTTCCAGGGTTTTTCCCTGCCCTGCTTTTTTATGATACCAGGCCGTAGCAGCCATACTTGGAAGGTAAGTGAGGTAGGAGGTAATATTATCATGTATGGAGGTAGACCCGGCATAATCTAGGGCCTGGGAGATCAGGATAAGCCCGTTCAGGGCCATGTCTTGTCCGTCTCCTTCCAGCACATTGGCCACAGCAGCGGCCCGTGTGGTGCCAAAACTCTCTCCCGCAATATATTTAGGAGAGAACCAGCGGTTGTTCTCCGTGATCCATTGCCGCATAAATTTGGCTATGGAGTTGGCATCTTCGGTAAGGCCCCAGAATTCCTCCACCTTGCCCTTTCCAAGAACGCGACTATATCCGGTACCAACAGGGTCTATAAAGACCAGATCTGTAAGGTCTAGTATCCCATCTTTGTTTGTGATCATAGGGTAGGGAGCCGCACCGTCATCGGCATTGGCATCCGAGGGAACTTGGACCAGCTGGGGCCCTAGCAGCCCCATATGCAGCCATACGGATGCCGAGCCCGGTCCGCCGTTGAACACAAAGGTCACAGGTCTTGTTGTAGGATCTGTCACCGCGGTTTTTGTATAGGCCACGGCCCAAATAGAAGCAGTGGGATTTCCATCCTTATCTTTAAGGTAATGCTCTTTGGCGGTTGCCTTGTATGATATTGAGATACCTCCATTCACAATCTGATGTTGGGTAACAAAAGACTGTGCCTCCGGAATGGGTTTTTCTTCCTTTTTTTCTTCCTGTGCAAATCCTTGGGTAAGACCAAGTACAGAAAAAAGACATATGAGTGCCAAGGGAGTATACAGTGAAATCTTCATCGTGGTAAGTTCTATGGAGGTTAGTTGCTTATTTTGATATGCGTCTTGTAAAATTATCATGCTGGGAATAGCTGATCACGTTGCCTTGGGCGTCCCGCTGAAATACTACAGATTCACCCAGTTCCCCATCATCGCGTAAGCGTTTAAAGGTATCGCCATCTATATGTTTATAGAGGGTCATCCCCTCAGCAGGATCTCTTGCGGGCAGAGACAACATCACCAATTGTCCTTCCCAAACCCCTATGTATTCTTCACTTCCCCAGGGCCGGGCATCATAATGCCCCACGTAGTCTTGCAGTTGAATGTTTTCTGTTTCATTCTTCCCCTTCTTTACTTTATTTAAAATGCCATAGATACCATTGCTGTAGCGGTTGGGATTGGTGCCCCCTGCATTGATCATCACAGAATAGGCCCGTTTGTTCTTAAGGTCTAACTGCAGCGTGGACCGGTAGCCCGGGCAAGAACCCCCATGCCCTACCCATGTGGTCCCGTTAGGCCCTTTATATACGCCAAAACCCAGACCCCTGGTGGTCTTCCAACCAGGATCCGTAAAATGCACCTGATGCATCAGCCTCAAGGTGGCCGGGGCCAGGATCTCTGTAACGGTTGTATCGCGAAGACGGAATTGCCATGAGGCAAATTTCCCGAGATCGACAACATTGGACGTAAAGCCCGCCGCTGGGGTTATCCCGTTGGCCTGAAAAAATTGGACAGGAGGACGTTCTCCACGCCTGTTCAACGCATTGTAGCCAATGGCGAGCTGTTTGCCGTATAAGGTTTTTGGCATTTCGGACCGGGTATCGGCTAACGCTAAAGGGCTTAGAATATATTGTTGTACATAGGCTTCATAGGTCATACCAGAGACTTCCTCTACGATCTCTCCAAGCAAGGTGAGCGCCAGGTTGCTGTATTGATAATAAGTAGAAGCGGGGTAAAGGGTTTCCTGTTCCTTCAGCGCCGTATTTATTTGTTCCCGGGTCGGAAACGGAAAGTCGGGTCCGGTCCAGTAGGGATAGTTAGCTTCCCGTGGCAACCCTGAGGAATGGGTTAACAGGGTGCGCACTGTAATAGGTCCGCTGTCACCGAATTGTTGCGTAAGGTCATAAAATGGCAGCAGATCCTGGATAGGATCATCGAGCCGCAGTTTGCCCTCGTCATAAAGTTTCATAATAGCCACTGAAGTAAACAGCTTGGAAATAGAGCAGATACTGCATAGTGTCTCTGTGGTCATGGCCAGGTTCTGTTCCTTATTGGCATTGCCGAAGGCCCCTGACCACATAAGTTCTTGGTCCTCGATCACTGCCGCGGAGATCCCAGGCAGGTTGTCATAATCTTTCTGGGCATCGAGCCAGACCTCAATTAGCGTAAAGGCTTCGGAATAGTCCTTGGGTGTATCCTGGGCATACCCGTAACCTAGGATCAAGGTAAGTGCTAACAATAATGAATGAAGGCAACTTTTTTTCATGGGAACATTTTATTGGTTAGTTGGATTATACCTTCTAAAGTAGACAAAACTTCAGGTTTATTCAATCATAGAGTACTTCTTTATCATCTTGAAGGTGATCTAAAGAATATTTTAAGAACATCGGCATAGAGAATCACACGATTAACGACCCCTTTTTTCGGTAAGTGGTTTTGGGGGTTATGTACGTTCACCGATGATTTTTTGCCGTTTACCCGACATCTTGCCAGATACCGAAAAATAAGGGTTTTTCAGCGAACGACACCCCGGTGAATGCACCATCCTTGCGTTTTATATATATAAAACGCAAGACATGAAAACGCTAGTAACAATCTTCTTTATCTTCTTTATCAGCTTCGCTGCCCAGGCTCAGGAAAACACTGCTGAAGTAAAAGCAGAAACTGCCAAGAAAGAGATCGTTACCGCTACTGCTAAAGAGAACAGTGTTGCTCGTCTGTATCGTTTTAAGAATAGCAGGATCAAAAAGGAATTGTCTTTTAAGACGAAAAGAAACGCTTCTAAATTGGCTTAAGCCTTTAGTTCCCTTTTACCCTTCCAGATTGCCCTTATCAGATTTACGGGATACACTATTTGTACTGCCAGAGTTACTATTGCCAAAGAGAAGATCACCATGCTTACAGATGTATTGTGTTCCCAATCTGCCACTACATTCTCAGAAGGGGGTAAAACGGTTCTATAAAATAAGGAGGCAATATAGATACTAAGTGGGCCCAAAGCAGATATGATCACATGTATGGCATTCAAACGATACGAAAGGGATCTCTTTTTCCGATAGGCCGTCCAATATCCGAACGCCATAATGAATCCTATGAGCGCAAACAGATGAAACCCAAAAGTGTTAGAGAGCACATAATAGGTGTCATACAGATCATAAGCCAATGCATTTTGTGGTATTATAAATCCTATACCCGCCATTAAGAGGCTTGCCGGGAGGAAGAAGTAATGTGGTTTCCTGAATAGCAGTTTCATACCATTAGATCTTCAAACTAAAATAGGACTAATATTTTGAATTTTGATAGATACTAAAGTAAGATACACTTGCAAGATTCTGATTATTTTAGGCAGAGATGAATAACCAGCTCTCAAAAAATGGCATTTTATAACCCTTTCATCCCGATAATCGACCTCTTTTTTCGGTAAGTGGTTTTGGGGGTTATGTACGTTCACCGATGATTTTTTGCCGTTTACCCGACATCTTGCCAGATACCGAAAAATAAGGGTTTTTCAGCGAACGACACCCCGGTGAAT
>JAHEHU010000170.1 GCA_024639765.1 Eudoraea sp. | reverse complement strand
GGAAACTCAGTATTTCAGTATTACCTGCAGAAACGAGGGCTTATAACAACAAAGTCAATATATTTTCTGAGTTCCTTTTAAAGCCATACATAAAGGGATACGTAGAGAATCCTGCTTATTACTTAAGGGATTTTACGGCTAATAAAGCGTTTGACCTGGATCTGCTACTGCTCACGCAAGGATGGAGCAGGTACCAGTGGAAGAATATCTTTAACCGTGCGCCCATTGCCAACTTTCCTTATGAGAATGGCCTCACATTAAAAGGACGTTTCAACGGTGCAGACGTGAACAAATTCCCTTCCTTTTTTATGGAGGATTCAAAATACCATGAGTCCAGAGCAGTACTATTGGAAAGCCCAGACTTTGAAATTCCAAACCTGCTCGTGGAGAAAAATGAAGAAGTTCAGATAAAATTGATCCGAGAAAACGGACAACCATCATCGCGCGGCTTTTACGCCAGAGTGCTGCCCGGAGCACAGCCAGGTTTTTTGAAAACCGGAGAATTGACTACGCCGAACATTTACGCTTCAGAACTACCAGAACTAGATTACAAATGGGGGGATAAGACTACCTTTTTAGATGAAGTGAAAGTGGTAGGGCAAAAGCGAAAAATTTCAAATATAATTGGGGAGGACGTATGGGTAGACCAAAATTTAGTACGCAGGTTTCCCCGGGTGGTTGATCTTATTCGCGCCAAGGGGTTTAACGTTTACGAAACAACTGCAGGGGGCCTTAATGTTGTTAGCAGGAGGTCACTTAGTTTTCTAAACGATGGGGTTTTATTAGGTGGAAGGGGTCCGGCGATTATTTTGGATGGTACTCGTTTTACCTCAAACATGGAAGGTTTTCCGTTCCTTTATGAAATGTCTACCATGGAGATCGAAAGAATCAGTTTCACAGCCATAGGCACGAATGTTACCCGAGGTGCAGAAGGGGCTGGTGGCATTATTAGAATATGGACCAGAAAGAATCCACTTTACTCCGATGAGGCCGCCGAAAGGGTAAAAGTATTTATCGACACCTCCCATGGTTTTGATGTTCCCAAAGAGTTTTATACACCAAAATATCTATATGCAAGCCCCCTATTTGAGTTTACAGGGGCCATCCATTGGGAACCACAACTCATGATCGATGCCAACGGTAAGGCTACATTTAACATATTAGATACTGGAATAGATAGGATATCCTTTTATATAGAGGGAATGGCTGAAGATGGAAAACTGATTTCTACCATTAAAACAATCATGATATCTGAGAAGAGTAATCCTTAAGCGATTGTTTTTACAGACTTCAGAACTCAAATCCTAAGTACTTTGCGCTTACAAATAATTTTGACTATTTGTAAACTCTTTTAAATTCTTATTTACACGAACTTTCACATTGTTTATCTAACCTAAGGTTTTTATATTTGGTCTCAATAGCTCCTTCTCCATAGTATTACGAAGGAGAAACTATCGGGATGAAAAAAATAAGCTATACGCTCTTGCTGTCTTTGGTCCTTTCCTTCGGACTTCTTGCACAAAGCAATACATCTATAAAAGATTCTTATGAATCGTATTTCGAACTTCCCCGGGAGTCCATATTCCTGCACTTAAACAAGAGCACCTATGTGGTTGGGGAAGAGCTTTGGTTTAGTGCTTATGCATACGACCGGAAGTACGGTCTGCCCTTTACACAAAGTACGAACCTACATGTTGCCTTATACAATGAACAGGGTTATCCGATAGAAGATCGCCTGGTCATGGCTGTTAATGGATTTGCCAGGGGGAATATCGCTATAGACTCCACTTATGCCAGTGGGGACTACTATATAAAAGCCTCCACCAATTGGATGCGGAACTTTTCCGAAGACGATTCCTTTATACAGAAGATACAGATCATCAATGGCAGCGTAGGGCTTAAGGAAATGACAGATACAAAATACGACCTTCAATTATTACCGGAAGGAGGCCATCTTGTGCAAGGTGTAGAAAGCGTCATAGGTGTAAAGCTGATTGATGCCGAAGGCCGTGGTGTGGTGTTTGAAAAGGGTAGCCTTGTTAATGATAGTGGCAGAAGTATTATGGATTTCGAGGGGAACGCCTTCGGAATGGCCAGTTTTCCTATCCTTCCTAATAATAGCACCTATGCCGTAAACATAAAACTTGGGAATAACAAGGTAGTAACTGCTGCCCTGCCGCAGGTATCGGAAAAGGGTATGGTTATCAGGGTGGTCAACAATTATAGCGACATGGCTATCTTATTAGCTGTAACTACCAATGAATTGACCCTAAAGGATACCAAAAATAAAAAATACAGGCTTTTGGTGCACAAAGACGGTGACATCAGAGAGGCAAGAGCTATCGAGTTTGACAATGCGGAAAAACAGAGCATCCTTACTATAAATAGGGAGCAACTCTTTCCGGGGGTAAACACAGTAACCCTTTTTGACGAGGAAAACAGGCCCATCGCTGAGCGACTCTTCTTTAACCCTTTAGGTATAAAGGACATGCAGGCCGAGGTGCGCCTTATTGAGAAAATTAAAGATTCACTGACCATTGGTGTTGAAATCTTATCAGAAAGCGCAGATAGCGGGAAACTCAGTGTTTCGGTATTACCTGCAGAAACAAGGGCCTACAACAGCAAAGTCAATATATTTTCTGAGTTCCTTCTAAAGCCATACATCAAAGGATACGTAGAAAACCCTGCTTATTATTTCAGGGATTTTACGCCTAAAAAAGCGTTTGACCTGGACCTGCTGCTACTCGCACAGGGGTGGAGCAGGTACCAGTGGAAGAATATCTTTAACCGTGCGCCTAATGCCAACTTCCCTTATGAGAATGGTCTCACATTAAAAGGAAGTATCAACGGGGCAGATTTGGAAAAATTCCCTTCCCTTTATATTGAGGATTCGAAATACCACGACTCCAGGGCGGTGCTACTGGAAAGGCCCGACTTTGAGATTCCAAACTTACTTGTTGAAAAAAACGAAGAAGTGGAGATAAAATTGATCCGGGAAAACGGAAAACCTTCATCTCGGGGCTTCTACGCCAGGATGCTGCCAACCGCAAAACCCGGCTTTATGAAAACCAGAGAATTGACAACTCCGAACATCTACGCTTCTAAACTACCAGATCTGGATTACAGTTTAGAAGATAAGACCATCTTCTTGGATGAGGTTGAAGTAGTAGAACAAAAACGCAAACTTTCAAATATATTTGGCCAAAAGGAAATTACCGTAGATCAGCAATTGGTAAACAGGTATCCCAGGGTAACGGATCTTATCAGAATGAAAGGATATAATGTAGCTGTGGGGTTGGGTTCGGTGAGGATAGCCAGCAGGAGAAGCCTTGGTGGTGCACCACCTGTAATATATTTGGACGGCACACGTCTGGTAGCGCAGACAGTACCTGGACCATCTGGACCATCACAAGGACAAGGGAATAGTTTTGGTGGAATTAATAGAACCCCGGGTACGCCTGTAGGCGGTGCTTTTCAGGAATCTGGTAGTTTTGGTTTTCTGTATGAGCTTTATACAGCCGAGATAGAGCGTATTGAAGTCAATCCAAGGCCCGATGTCAGTGAGGGGATAAATGGAGCGGGTGGGGTAATCAAAATATGGACGAGACGAACACCCCTTCTTCCTACCGAAGCTACAGATTTAAAGAAAAGTTTTATTGATACCACCTATGGTTTTGATGTTTCAAAAAAATTTTATACACCAAAATATCTTTATGCCAGTCCCCTTTTTGAAAGCATGGGAACCATCCACTGGGAACCTCAATTAGAATTAGATTCAAATGGAAAGGCAAGTTTTAATATTGCAGATACCGGAATGGAAAATATCTCATTCTATATAGAGGGTATGTCGGAAGAAGGATATCTGATTTCTACCATTAAAACACTCACGATATCTCAGAAGAGCAATCCCTAAACACAAATTTAAGAATACTATTCACTTATGAAACTTGATTTACCATTTGTACGCTCACAATTTCCTGCTTTTTCGGAACCTTCTTTAGAAGGGTGGGCTTTT
>JAHEHU010000075.1 GCA_024639765.1 Eudoraea sp. | reverse complement strand
AACATTCTTGTATTAATCCTACCTATTGATTATGTTTAATAAAATGATTAAATCTATCTATATGCATCGTACCAATCTTATCCTCTTCGTCCTTATATTTTTTATTACCCTGACAACTGCTGCTCAGAAAAAGAAATTCAATTATCTGGATGTTTTTGAGCTGTCTTACGTTTCAGATCCACAAATTTCACCAGATGGTTCCTGGATTGTATACCGGCGCATGGGTTTTGATATACTTGAGGACAGGGCAGTAGGTAACCTTTGGATGATTCGTTCAGATGGAAGCCAACATCAAAAACTTACTTCAAGGGAGATGTCTGAGTCTAACCCAAGGTGGTCCCCGGAAGGCGACAGGCTTGCCTTTGTCAGCAGTACCGAAGAAGGTTCTGAGATCTATATGTATTGGGTAAATTCCGGAAAGTTTGCTAGGATCTCGCAGCTACCTGCCAGCCCGTCTTCCCTGACATGGTCACCAAACGGGGAACATCTTGCCTTCTCCATGAATGTACCAAAAAAACCACCGGTCCTGGCCAAAATGCCGGAGAAGCCTAAGGGAGCCAAATGGGCCGAATCACCAAGGATCACAGATCGGGTATACCATGAGGCTGATGGCAGAGGCTATATAGCCCCGGGCTTTAACCATTTGTTTGTTATACCTGCAAATGGAGGAGCTCCCAGACAACTTACCCAAGGCGATTATCAGCATCGGGGGGCCATATCATGGTCGCCATCCGGACTAGAAATCTATTTTTCTGCCAACAGGAATGAAGATTGGGAGTACGATTTTAGAAATAGTGAAGTCTATACCGTCAATGTTGTAAATGGAGACATCAATCAGCTTACCTCGCGCCAAGGGCCTGATAGAGCTCCCGCTGTATCTCCCAATGGCAAGATCATTGCCTACTCAGGCTATGAGGACAAGGTTCAGGCCTATCAGGTTAGTCAGTTACAGCTAATGGACCAAAACGGACAGAATAAGAAAGTAATTTCCATGTCCCTGGATAGGGATGTAGATGATTTTCAATGGGATGCCAAAGGGAACGGACTCTATTTTATGTATGATGATAAGGGCAACACCAAGGTTGCACATATTGCATTGAATGGTACTGTAAAGGACCTAACCAAAGATGTAGGGGGTACCTCAATTGGAAGACCTTATGGCGGAGGTTCTTTTAGTGTTGCCGATAATGGTACCATTGCCTTTACTCAAACCAGACCGGAATATCCTGCAGAACTGGCGGTCTATGATCCAAAGAAAGGAACCACTACAAAGATCACCAACCTTAATAAGGCATTGATGGATTTTAGGGAGTTAGGGAAGGTAGAAGAGATCTGGTATACTTCCTCTTTTGACCAAAGGAAATTGCAAGGATGGGTGGTATATCCCCCTGGATATGATGCCAATAAGAAATATCCTTTTCTTGTAGAAAATCATGGTGGACCTATTTCCAACTACGGCGACCGATTTACCGCAGAAATACAGTTATATGCCTCTGATGGGTATATTGTTTTTTATCCGAATGCCAGAGGCAGCACAAGCTACGGAGAGGATTTTGGTAATTTGCTGTACAACAATTATCCTGGCCAGGACTATGATGATGTAATGGACGGAGTAGATTATTGCATTGCCAAAGGTATTGCCCACGAGGATCAGTTATTTGTTACTGGGGGCAGTGCAGGAGGGATTATGACAGCCTGGATCATAGGCAAGAATAATAGGTTTGAGGCTGCTGTGGTGGCCAAACCGGTGATGAACTGGATCAGTAAGACCCTGGTTGCCGATAATTATTTTGGCTATGCCAACTCTCGTTATCCGGGACAACCTTGGGAAAATTTTGAGGGCTATTGGAAATTTTCACCCTTATCCCTGGTTGGAAATATTGAAACACCAGCCATGGTCATGGTAGGAATGGATGACCTTAGAACACCTCCTAGTGAGGCAAAGCAATTATATCATGCACTAAAGCTCCGAAAGATAGAAACCGTACTTGTAGAGATCCCTGGAGCCAGTCATGGGATAGCCAATAAGCCCAGTAACCTGATCACGAAAGTAGCCCATACCTTAGCCTGGCTCAATAAATACCGTACTCCAAATATGGATTAAATGAAACGTAAGAAAAGACATTGGTTATGGAATACAGTGATCGTACTTACAGTCTTAATCTGTTTGGCAGCGTTCCTTTTACATTCCAAGAACTGGACACGCCAGGAAACAGATCGGGTCTATTTAATCTCAGGGTTTTATTATACGGAGATCATGTATTCTGAGATTGAGAAGGTAAGTATGGCACCCAAGATCCCAGAAATGGAAAGGGTAAGCGGCTTTTCCGCTTGGGCGTTTGAGAAAGGAATTTTTAGGGATACCCTTCAGGGATTGGAAGGGATACGTGTATATGTAGATGATCTTACGCAACCAAAGATCAGTCTGGAACGAAAAGAAGCCCCTATGGTATTTGTCAATTTTAAGGACTCTCTAAAAACAAGAAAATTATATGACTTATTTTTAGCAAAGGTTGATGAGAATGAACCAGATTAGAGAACAGGCTTCATCAAAAAGATCAACTTAGAAATTATCTTCTTGTTCGGATAAATAATTTAATAGGATTCTTATACTTTTACAATCAAAATTGAGTTTTAGGGTAATATCGTTTGAATGCTTTCTATGAAAAATATTAGTCTGATTTTACTTTTCTTACCCTTGCTAGGGTTGTCACAAAATAAACTTACAGTAGAGGTAGACGGAGTGCGATCTTCATCGGGGAACATTAATATTGCCATTTACAATGAAGCGGAGGGCTTCTTGAAATTTGATAATGTATTTCTCTCTGATAGTACGAGTGCAAATGCCGGGAAAACAGAGCTACAGATAAACAATCTGCCAAACGGTGAGTATGCCCTTGCGGTATTTCATGATGAAAACGGAAATGACAAACTAGATACCAATTGGTTGGGAATCCCAAAAGAACCCATAGGTTTCTCACAAGCTCGGATGAAGACGTTTGGTCCACCCAGTTTTAAGGAATGTTCCTTCCGAATATCATCAGATAGAGCCATCAAGATCAACTTGTAGTTTACCTAATCCTTACTGTCTTTGTAACCTTCTGGTCGCACCCACCGTACTGGTGGTGCAGGTTCTTTCTTCATGATAAATTCCTGGGTTTTCAATAAGCGGAGCGCCTCTTCCACGCTTTTTTCCAGTTGCGGATCATGGCCTTCAAGCACCTTTTTGGGATCCTGGATTACTTCAATGTCTGGCGCTATTCCTTCCCCTTCAACGGCCCATTGCCCATTCACATCGAAAAATCCACCTCTGGGAGCAACCATGCGACCACCGTCTATGAAACGCGGAGTATCCCAGGTGCCAACCAGGCCACCCCATGTACGGGTTCCAACCAGTGGTCCTATTTTCTTTGCTTTGAACATGTAGGGTAGCAGGTCGCCACCAGAACCTGCGCGTTCATTGATGATCATTACCTTGGGTCCCCAGATACCTGCAATAGGTGTGGTCCATGGCCTGTTATCATTTGTTTTACTATTAAAGTATCCCAACAATTCCCTGTCCATGATATCTATCATATAATCTGCGGCAGATCCACCCCCGTTATTGCGTTCATCAATGATCACCCCTTTCTTGTCTTGTTGTGAGAAATAATAGCGATTAAAGTACTCAAAGCCTCTGCCACTGGTATTTGGCACATACACGTACGCCAATTTCCCATCAGACAATTCATCTACCTTCTTTCTGTTTCGCTCAATCCAATCCATGGTACGCAGCTGAAATTCACTTCGTACAGGTTTGATGAGAATTTCCCTTGCCTTACTGAGTTCGGTAGTGGTACCCACTGATAATTGGGTTTCTCTATTGGCTGTTTGCTCGAGCAGGCTAAAGGGATTCATATTGGCATTTAGAGCTATTCCATTAATAGCAAGGAGGTAGTCCCCTTCTTTTACATCTATCCCAGGATGGTGTAAAGGTGCTTCCAGATCCGGGTTCCATAACTCACCAGTATAGATCTTGCTTATTTGGTAATACCCATCACTTTTTTTCAGATCGCATCCCAATAAGCCAACGGGTACGTTCTCAATATCGGGTAAATCACCGCCTGAAACATAGGAATGGCCAATGGAAACCTCACCACTCATGATATCTACTACATAATTCAGATCGGTTCTGTGACGTACATGATCTATCCAGGGGGAATACCATTCATAAATAAGCTCCCAGGGAGCTCCGTGCACATTGTTCACATAAAGGAAATCTCGCATAAATCTCCAACCTTCCCTGAAGATCTGATGATATTCTGCCTGGGGATCTACCAGCATTTTTAAGTTGGTATCCAATTTTCCATCACTGTTTTTAAAAGTTCCTTTAGACTCAGAAATAAACCAGGAGCCATTCTGTCGTATAAGGATATTTTGCCTGTCTGAGGAAGGAATGAACTGAGAAATTTTATCACCAAATTCCTCAGCCTTCATTTTTTCTACATCATAAGAATGTATCGTAAGGTTAGGTTGATTAGGAATGCTTTCGGCAATAAATAGTTTATGTTTTGGGCCTTTTGCCAATCCCTGGTAATTGCGCTCGTCTAATTTTAACGGAATTATTCTATCGTAGATGCCCTGGGCGTCTATCTTAACAGTAACCTTTTTTTCCGCTTCTCCATTTGTGTCCTCTTTCTTCTCTTTTCCTTTCTTACCTGCGGGGGTCGTGTCTTTTACTTCCTCTTCATCAGAGCTTGGCAAATTGGGCGATTTACCATCTGCAGCAAGCACTATGGCGTATAAACTTCTGGTTACATTGGGATCATAGGAACTCATGTCTAACCAGCCAGACTGAAGGCCGTAATTGGTGCTGGCCAATAGATACAGATAGGCCCCATCTTCATCCCAAACCGGACTTATAGCATCTGCCATACCATCTGTGAGTTGAAGTTCTTGTCTGGTCTGTACGTTATAGGCAAAAATTGCTTTAAAATGACTGTTTAATTGTTTTGGGTAAGCGATCCATTTACTATCCGGGGACCAAACAGGATTTAAAGTTCTGTTTGGATGTGCGTACCTGTCTGTTGCTACCTTTTCCGTATTTCCTGTAGACAATGCAAGGATCCACACATTGTAATCTGTGTCTGAATAGGCGATATAGTTTCCATCCGGAGACCAGTCTGGTTGAAAATAAAAAGTAGGATTGGGCAGGGGATAGGTTTTTATACCGTGGCCCTCCTGATCTGCTACCATTAATTGATATTCTCCACTAACATCCGAGAACCAGGCTATTTTATCACCTTTGGGAGACCATACAGGAGATCTGTCTGCAGCCCTGGGGGTGTTGGTTAAATTGCGATAGGTGCCATTTTCTTTGGGCACACTAAAAATATCTCCCCTGTATTCGAACAAGGCTCGTTTCCCTGTGGGCGATATGGTGGCATTCGAAAGTTGATTTCCGGTAACAGATTCCCAACGGGACCTGGCAAAATTCATGTCACCCTTCACCTCAATGGCAAGCTGTTGGGTACTATTATTTTCTGGATCTAACAGGTGTAAATAGCCACCTTGTTCATAAATAATATTCTCAGGACCTGCATCCAGGCTCTTTACATCAAATTTCTTGTGGAACGTATGTTGTTTTTCCTCTCCACTTATGGGGTCATAGGACCAGATATTGCTTGCCAGGTCTCGTTCTGAAAGGTAGAAGACCTTATCTCCATACCAAACCGGATCCAGGTGTCGTTCTTTTGTGGGTTGCGGAGTTCTGGTAAGTTCGCCGGTGGCAAGCTCAACGATCCAAATGGGCATAGCCTGGCCACCTCTGTAATTTCTCCATTCCGGGTCCCATGAAGTGATCGGGGTATAAGCAACATGCTTTCCATCTGGTGAGATCTCACCGTACGCTGCACGGGGAATAGCAATAGCTTCCGGAAGTCCGCCTTCTGGTGATACTGTAAATAGTTTATTTGTTTGGGTTGGCCTTGCCTCTCTGCCAGATCTGAATAAGATCTTCCCGTCTGTTGTCCAACCCTGCACAGCATCCAATCCCGGATGCCAGGTGAGTCTTTTGGGTTCACCGCCATCTGCAGAGATCACATATACATCACTATTTCCATCGTATTCGGCGGTAAAAGCGATCCACTTCCCATCATTCGAGAAATGAGGTGCAAATTCATAGCCTTCATTACTGGTGATACGTTCCGCATGGCCGCCCGAAATGGGCACTTTCCATAGATCATTGGCGTACACAAAAACAATATCTGTGGCAGAAACCGTAGGTTGTCTTAGCAGTTGGGTTCCTTGTCCGTAGACCATACAGCTTAGAAAGAAGAGAAGAAGGGAGTTTAGATGTTTCATCATAAAAATTTTATCCTCTGAAAATAGAGAAAAATGATGAAGTTACCAACCATATATTTCAGAGGCAGATAGAAGAAAACCTGAATGTTAGAAGAGGTATATAAATTGAATGCGATTTTAATTGGTGATGATCTTTATCACCCCTTTTGCGCCTCGGGAACCATATTGGGAAGCATCAGATCCCGTAAGAATAATGATCTCTTTCACATTATTATTATCTATAAGTTGATTTATATCGCGAAAAGAATTTCCGACGATATAATCATTCAATACATAAAGTGGTTCTGAAGAGCCAATAGTGGCACCGGGCTGGGTGGGCTCATTATAAAGAGAATTACTGGTTTTATTTATCAACGGAACACCATTGCGAATAATAACCCCCGGCATCTGACGAATGCGATTAAGAAGTGATATGGTTACCCTGTTCTTGTCCTGCAAGGACTCATCCAAGGAAGCTCCGTTGTTGGATGAGGTATTTTTAGATGGACCACATGCCGCAAGGACCAAGCAAAGACAAAGAAGCAAATACGTTTTCATGAGCTATTAATTTGACACCAAAGATACAATTTAGGTACTTAGAACTATGATTATAATGAATAGGCGGCATATGATTATCTTTAGCCAAAAGAAAAAAATGATATTATTGGTACAGGTTCTGGGGGCCTTATACGGACTGTTGGCAGTTATCTTTGGCGCTTTTGGCGCACACGCCCTTAAAAAATCGTTTACAGAGGATCAGTTGAAAAGTTTTGAGACGGGAGTTAAATACCAGATGTATCATGCCATACTGCTTCTTATTCTGGGGTTTAATATGGGGTTTACTACCCCTTTGGAAAACTATATGGCCTATTGCTTTATACTGGGGGTGTTCCTCTTTTCTTTTAGTATTTACGGTCTCTGCCTGAGTGCATCTAAAGGAAGAAAATGGAAATTATTAGGACCGCTGACCCCCCTGGGAGGTCTTTTGCTGGTGATTGGTTGGGGATTATTGGGATATTCCTTTATTGCCAATATTGTTTAGATCTAATGACAACCGCAGTTGTCTTGCCCGCAGCTTGCAGATGAAGATTTCTTGCCAGGCCAAACCTTTTTTGGGAGTAGGAATTTTTTTGCCAGATAGCCAATAGCTATGAAAAGGGTTAGGTATACTAAGAACAACTGAAAACTCATGGTGTTACTTTAAAAGTTGATATGCCAACAGTGCTACAATATACGCAAAAGTGCTCATAATTGCCAATTGAGCCATAGGCCATTTCCAACTATTGGTTTCTCTTTTAACCACTGCCAGGGTACTCATACATTGCATGGCAAACGCATAGAAAAGTAATAAGGAGATCCCTGATGCTAAATTAAATAAGGGCTCTTCAGTAGCCGCATTAACTTCTGCTGCCATTCTGTTTTTAATGGTTTCTTCTTCATCATTCCCCACGCTGTAAATAGTGGCCAGCGTACCTACAAAGACCTCTCTGGCAGCAAATGACGTTAACACTGCGATTCCGATCTTCCAATCATATCCCAGGGGTTTTACCAAGGGTTCAATGGTTTTCCCAAGAAATCCTATGTATGAATTTTCTAACTTATAACTTGCTATTTCCTGTTTTGCGGCTCTCTCTTCCAGGGTTGTACGCTGTTGTTGGATGGAATCTAGTAACTGTTCTGGCGTTAATGAAGAAGTTTCTTTCAAAGTTTCTTCATACACACCAATTTTTTGGGCAATTTCAGCCTCATTATAGGCGGTAAATCCATCATCCGAAATCCTCTGATTTACCAGGATATCAGCTTTTTCAAACTTTTCTGAAAACCCGTTAGAACCTAAAAACCATAGTACTATGGAGATGGCAAGAATTATTTTACCAGCACCATAGACAAAACTCTTTGTTTTTTCGATCACTGTATAAGCTACATTTTTTAGTAATGGAAGCTTATAATTGGGCATTTCAATCACAAAGAAGGTCCGACTTTGGATATTCAGAATTTTATGAAGGATCATAGCGGAGAAAATGGCTGCAAGGAACCCTATTAGATATAAGAACATTAAGGTCAATGCCTGGTAGCTAAGCCCCATGATCCTGCCTTCGGGAATGACCAAGGCAATGATAATTAGGTAGACCGGTAGTCGGGCAGAACAAGTAGTAAAAGGGGTCACCAGAATGGTAATAAGGCGTTCCTTCCAGTTTTCAATATTTCTGGTGGCCATTACAGCAGGGATGGCACAGGCCGTCCCCGAGATGAGTGGCACCACACTTTTTCCACTTAGTCCAAATGGCCTCATTACTCTGTCCATCAGGAAAACAACTCTACTCATATAGCCAGATTCTTCCAGCAGGGCAATAAAAAGAAACAGGAAGGCGATCTGGGGAATAAAGATCACGATTCCCCCTATCCCTGCTAGGATGCCTTCTGCCAACAAATTGGTAAAGACGCCGGGCGGCAATGTATTTTTCACCCATTCACTAGCTGAGGCAAAGAACTCATCAATAAAATCCATAGGGTAACTACTCCAGTCATAGATGGCCTGAAAAATTGTGAGCAGTATTAAGAAGAAGATGAGATAACCAAAGATCTTATGCGTAAGGATCTTATCTAATCTTGCACGGAAACCTTTTGCCGCCTGTAGATCTACTTTGTAACTTTCTTTCAGGATACCATTGATGAACTGATACCTCAGTATGGTCTCTTTTTGTTGTAGTCGTTTTAATTCTGATTTTGACTTGGTGCTGAATGAACTCGAATCCTGGATACGTTTTTTTTCAATCGGCATAAAATTGACATCCTGGGTGATCACCAGCCACAATTTGTACATGTCCTCATTTGGAAAGGTACGTTTTAATCGTTCAAAATAATCTGGCGCAATAACGGTAGTATCTACATTAGGGGTCACAGAAAGGTTCTTAAAGTCTGCGATCAATTCCTTTATCTTATCTATACCCGTATTCTTGCGCGTACTCACCAAAGCAATTTTGGTATTGAGCTTTTTTTCCATCAAGGAAATATCAAGCGTAATCCCCTTTCGGGACATTCTGTCTGCCATATTGATCACAAGGATGGTTGGGATCTTCAGGTCTTTGATCTGGGTAAATAGCAGCAAATTCCGCTTTAAATTTTCAACATCACTTATGACAACGGCAACATCGGGGAAATCTTTGTCGTTCCTGTTAAGGAGCAATTCTACCACTACACTTTCATCCAGAGAAGTTGTGTTAAGACTATAGGTGCCGGGAAGATCGAGAATGTGTGCTTTTACGCCCCTTGGAAGTTTGCATACCCCTTCCTTTTTTTCCACAGTGATCCCCGGATAGTTTCCTACTTTTTGTTTGAGTCCGGTGAGTTGATTGAAAACGGATGTCTTCCCGGTGTTAGGATTTCCTATCAGTGCTACATTGATACTCTTACTCATGGCAATTACACGTCTTCTATGATATCTAAGGCGATCAACCGGGCGGTAGACCTCCGAATGGCAATATGGGAGCCGTTAACATTGACATACACAGGATCATTGAAAGGCGCTATCTGAACTATTTCTATCTCATTTCCAGGCAAGCAACCCAATTCAAGGAGTTTGATAGGCAATACATCTTCGGTAAATTCCCGGATGATACCCTTCTGTCCTATTTTAAGATCAACGACGGTAACGCTCAATTTTTATTTAGATTGATTATAAGTAAGGACAAAAATAACGGAAAAAAGTAGAATAGTGAGGGTTATTTAACTTAAAATATAACCTATTTCAATCGGGAAATGAAACCAATGTATTGAATGATGGGTAATGGACCTCATTACTCCTTGTACGATGCCTTCAGGATGGCCAGGTCTTTTAAAAGTTCTTCAATTTCCTCAGGATTGGTGCCATCATAGGTGCCACGGATCCTTTTTTCCTTATCGATCAGCATAAAATTCTCCGTATGTATCATGTCATACGGTCCCCCATCGCCGTCTGTTTTTACCGCCAGGTATGATTTTCTGGCCAGCTCATATATCTGCTTTTTATCTCCGGTGACGAGGTTCCATTTTTCATCGATCACCCCTTTTTCAAGAGCGTATTTTTTTAATTGAGGGACCGAATCAATTTCGGGAGTTACGGAGTGGCTCAACAACAGTACGTCATCATCATTCAGGATCTTTTGCTGGATGGTTGCCATATTCTCCGTCATGATGGGGCAGATGGAGGGGCAGGTGGTAAAAAAGAAATCGGCTATATAGATCTTTTCTTCATAATCTTTCTGGGTAATGGTCTGCCCGTTTTGATTAACAAGGGAAAAATCTGACACGGTGTGATATTTCTTTACATACTGCAGGGTAGAATCTACAAGCTCCGGATTAAAGTCGGCCGGCTGATAGACAGGCAGGGTCTTTTTAGGTTGAAGTGCCCGGTAAAAGAGAATGACGATAACCATAGAAAGACCTAGCAATACGATCCCCAGCAATCTGAACTTTTTAAAGAATTCTCGCATGAATACTTTTTTGCAAAGGTACACCAGTGGGGTCTCGCAATCAAAAATTGACATAGCAGATCGCTGCTAAATCTTTCTTAAAAATCTAACCGTACCAGGAGTTTCTTTTTTTAAGACCCCTTAAAAGTGTACTTTTGTGCGGTTAAAATTAGCTTTTGTAAATGAATCCGATCCTTATACAGACCATTCAATTTTTTATGAGCCTTTCCTTGCTGATTGTATTGCACGAGTTAGGTCATTTTATTCCTGCCAAAATATTTAAGACAAGGGTAGAGAAATTCTACCTCTTTTTTGATATCAAGTATTCCCTTTTCAAGAAAAAAATTGGGGAAACGGTCTATGGTATTGGCTGGCTGCCTCTTGGTGGTTATGTGAAAATTGCCGGGATGATAGATGAGAGCATGGATACAGATCAGCTGGCAGAAGAACCAAAGCCGTGGGAATTCAGAAGCAAACCTTCCTGGCAGCGACTTATTATTATGTTGGGAGGGGTAACCGTGAATTTTATCCTGGCGGTACTCATATATATTGGTCTGGCCTGGGCATATGGAGATCAATTCATTTCTAATGAGAGCTTAAAGGATGGGGTTTATGTAAGTGTACAAAATATTGGGGACAAGCTGGGAATAGAAACAGGAGACAAGATCATTTCAGTGGATGGAAATAAGATCGAAGATTTCAACACCATCTTTCTTGAATTGGTAAACGGCGATGAATTTACCATTGAAAGGGATGGCAGAGAGATAACTCAGGAGATCCCGGTCGATTTTATATCCACATTGCTCGAAGATGAAGAGAACATAAGGTTCTTAAGTCCTCGTTATCCTTTTGTTATTGGAGCGATCCCTGATGAATCGAAGAACAAAGATTCCGGTTTACAAGTAAAGGATGAAATTGTAGGGATAGGCGGTACGGAAATTACCTATTTTGATGAGGCCAAACCTATTCTTGAAAGATATAAAAACGAAGAGGTGGTCTTGTCGGTTAGGAGAGAGGGCAGCGGATTACTTCCAATACCGGTAGTTATAACCGATTCAGCTACTATTGGAGTTGCCTTGGGAGGTATTAGTTATGACGATCTTGAAAAGAGGGATATTCTTAAACTTGAGACCAAAAAATATTCATTTCTTGAATCTATTCCTGCAGGTATTGATAAAGGTGTTACAACCCTTACAAGTTATGTAAAGCAGCTAAAGAAAATATTTAATCCGGATACGGGTGCCTACAAGGGCGTGGGTGGTTTTGCCGCCATTGGGAATATGTTTCCGGACACCTGGAACTGGGCAGCATTCTGGTCTACCACGGCCCTTATCTCCATTATATTGGCGTTTATGAACATACTACCCATCCCCGCATTAGACGGTGGGCATGTAATGTTCCTGCTGTATGAGATGGTCACCGGAAGAAAACCCAGCGACAAATTCCTAGAATACGCACAGATGACGGGCTTTTTCCTTTTAATTGCCCTATTATTGTTTGCCAACGGGAACGATATTTATAAAATGATATTTAAATAGAAAATACTAGGTAACTGTTGGGGGATTTGAAAGAAACTGCTATATTTGCCTCCTCAAAATTAGGGTATTATTCCTCCTTAGCTCAGTTGGTTAGAGCATCTGACTGTTAATCAGAGGGTCCTTGGTTCGAGCCCAAGAGGAGGAGCCATAAAGTAGAGACAAGCTCGCTTTATGGCTATGTAGTGAACGTCAGTTCTACTTCATAGCCACTACAATGTAAAGCCCATGGGTACTCCCATGGGCTTTTTCTTTACATGCAATACTATTTCATATACAAGTCTTATATTAAGAGATGATACTTCCCTATTGTGTCTACATACTTCAGAGTAAGAAGGATCTATTGCTGTACCATGGTTTTACAACTAACATAGAGCAAAGACTAAAAAACCACAATGCCGGAGGAACCAAAAGCACCTCTAAAAGGATGCCACTTCAATTGATTTTCTGTGAATATTACTTAAGTCGGAAAGATGCTATGCGCAGAGAAAAATATTTTAAGACTACCCAAGGTAAGAGGATGTTAAAACTAATGTTGCCGAATACATTAAAGGAAATCAAGTATCCTATTAGTTAACCATAGGACAGGGACACAAAGCCATACACAAAGTGGGTGGCTTTTTTATTTATATCCGTGTGGGTGCAATCAATGGCATAACACTTT
>JAHEHU010000074.1 GCA_024639765.1 Eudoraea sp. | reverse complement strand
TGCGCTTTACCAGATGAAGGGCCCTGCCCTTATAAATTGTTTCAACCCCAAAATGAGTATACACCTTAGCCAGTATGCTATCTCCTTGAAGACTACTTTTTCTATAAGAAGATATTTCCAGTTCGGACCCAGGTTCACTAAGGGCTACAATACTATAAAAATACGAAGCAGAACTCCAGTCAGATTCCACCACTACATTTCTCGGCTCTGCGGTTTTCAATGGATGAACCTTAATAGAATTATCTTCAAAAGCTGTTTTGATTCCCAGTGCCTCCAAAAGAGAAAGGGTCATTTTTATGTAGGGAACAGAAGTGATTTCCCCCACCAGATCTATTTCTAATCCGTTGGGCAAGCTCGCTGAAATGAGTAGCAAAGCGGAGATATATTGGCTGCTGATATTTGCAGGCAAACTCACTTTTTGTACAGATAGATTTCTGCCAGTGATCTTTAGTGGCGGATATCCCTCATTTTCTTGATATTCTATCGTTGCTCCCATTTGTCTCAGAGCATCAACCAAAACTTTTATGGGGCGTTCCTGCATTCTTGATGATCCGGTAAGTAATATATCAACACCTTCCATAGAGGCATAATAGGCTGTAAGGAAACGCATGGCCGTACCGGCATGGTGAATATCTACCACCCCTTGCGTTACTTTTAGCCCTTGCTGCATCACTTTAACATCGTCTGCATTCGACAAATTTTCAATTCTAAGATCAGGATAAAGAGCCTGTAAAATGAGGAGTCTGTTAGATTCGCTCTTAGATCCTGTGATCTTGATAGCAGATCTTAGAACAGCTGTTGGTGGACCTGAGAGGTGAAGTTTCAATCTGATTAGAATTAAGAATTTTATTGGCTACAATGCGTAGCTAAGGTATCAAAGATAAAATTATTTCAACTTTTTGTTATCCTGATGTCTTTGGTGATCGCGCTTAGTCTTTACCGCAAGTTTCTTCTCAAATGCAGTTTGCAGATCTATCCCGGTTTGGTTAGCCAAACACAGAACTACAAAAAGAACATCGGCCAGTTCCTCACCAAGATCTTTATCCTTATCCGAAGCTTTCTCGCTTTGCTCCCCGTAACGTCTGGCTATGATACGAGCAACCTCCCCCACTTCCTCTGTTAACTGGGCCATGTTGGTCAGTTCATTGAAATAGCGTACGCCATGATTTTTGATCCACTGGTCTACTGCGATTTGTGCATTTTCTATATTCATAGATCTTTATTTTTTGTGTCCATCATTATGGTAACCGGCCCGTCATTTAACATGGCAACTTTCATATCGGCGCCAAAAATACCTGTGCCTATTTTTTTGCCCAGATCACTTTCCATCTGAAGCACGAATTGCTCATAGATCGGTATCGCTATCTCAGGTTTGGAGGCTTTGATGTAGGAGGGCCTGTTTCCTTTTTTGGTAGCGGCATGAAGGGTAAACTGACTTACCACTATGGCATCCCCATCTATCTCCAGCAGAGATTTGTTCATTACTCCTTCAGTATCATTAAAGATACGCAGGTTAACGATCTTTCGGGTTAGCCAGATAATATCTTCAGTGCCATCAGCATCTTCAATACCCAAAAGGACCAGCAAACCTTCTCCAATCTCCGAGATCCTTTTATTATCTACGGTTACATGTGCCCAGGCCACTCGTTGGATGACTGCCCTCATTGGTTAGGTTGATTTATACTATTCATTGTTTTTTTATTCAAAAACATCAAAACGATACGTATCCTCCTCCCCGGTTACCATTTGCAGATAACTCTTGTACCTGCTCCATGAGACACCATCATTTTCAAGTGCTTCCTTTACCGCACATTGAGGTTCATCAATATGCAGACAATTATTGAATTTACAAGCTTGTTTTAGTTTAAAGAATTCCGGAAAATAGTCGCCTATTTCATCTTTTTCCATATTTACCAGGCCAAACCCCTTGATCCCGGGGGTATCTATGATCCGGGCGTCAAAACTAAGGTCGAACATTTCTGCAAAAGTAGTAGTATGCTGTCCTTGCAGATGCTGATCCGAGATGGTAGCTGTCTTTAGTTGAAGAGATGGCTCTATGGCATTTATGAGTGTAGATTTTCCCACACCCGAATGTCCTGAGAACATACTGGTCTTCCCTATCATTAATTCCTTTACCTTATCTACATTATGACCTTGCTTAGCAGAAATCCCAAGGCAGGTATAGCCTATTTTGCGATACATTGCAGCAAGATATTTGATCTCGGCTAGTTCCTCTTCATCATAGGTGTCTATCTTATTAAAAAGAAGTACTGTTTCAATATCATAGGCCTCTGAAGTAGCCAAAAATCGGTCAATGAAAATAGTATAGGTCTTTGGATTATTCAAGGTGATCATTAGGAACACCCTGTCAATATTAGCGGCAATGATATGGGTCTGTTTGGAAAGCTTTACCGATTTCCTGATTATATAGTTTTTCCGGTCTTCTATCTCATAAATTACGCCATAAGAAGTATCACCGGCATCCTCCAGTTCAAAGGTTACTTTGTCACCAACTGCAATAGGATTGGTACTTTTTATCCCTTGAATACGGAATTTTCCTTTGATCCGGCATTCAATGAATTTACCGTAAGGAGTTTTTACGGTATACCAACTTCCCGTAGACTTATAAACAGTGCCTTCCATTATTGTTCATATCTCAATGCAAAGAAACAATTTTACTTTTAGACGAACCGTTATCTTTAGAATGTTAATTTGGATTATAAACCACTAAAAAACAATACAGATGAAAAAAAGCATGTTATTATTACTCCTGGTCTTTGCATTTATCACGGGCCTGGAAGCACAGGAATTTAAAGTAATTACAAGTGTAGAATCTATTGTTCCCAATGGCATGGGAAGATCTAGGATCATTAATGCCCAGGAATCAAAGGACTACATGGAATTCACAAGTGTACAAACCGAGGAGGATAATACCCGCAACAAGTCTGACAGAGGTGAGATCAGGGTGAAAAATTTTGAAGAAACTAAATTGCTCAACTTTTACAATTTGGGTGGTATTCGTTTTCAAAATATTGCCGCAAATGATGCTCTCATTACATCTATGATCAACACTATGATCTCCGAAGGCTGGGAACTGGCTTTTGTTACAAGCGCCGTAGAAAGTGAAGGTGGGAAAGGAGACGGACAGGGAATTTTTATTACGCGTTATATTTTTAAGAGGTAGTAACAGAACTCTATATAAAAAAAGCCCCGATCTTTCCATAGATCGGGGCTTTTAATTTCTAGGCGCGGTTTCGCTAATCCTTTATATAGATACGGCCACCCGCAAGGCTTTTCTTGTTAACTTCTTTGGGATTTCCATATACGTATACATCACCTCCGGCTCGCACATTGATATCTACTTTTTCTGACGCACTTAAGGTGGCTTCCCCCCCTGCCCATATCTTTACAGAAGTATAGGTTGTCTTTAATTCTCTGCCTTCAAAAATACCTCCGGTATTTAATACTATAACCTGGTTCTTTGCCACGCCCGAGGCTTCTATACTACCCCCGGTAACAGCACGCAGATCTAATTGGTCTACCTCCATCCCTATTTTGACCATTGCACCTTCCTGTACCTTCACGGTTAGTCTTTCCTTTACCACAGTTTCATTACAAACTATCTTGGCACCTTCATTCCCATCAATTACATCAATATCCGTGTAGTGGACCTCAATGAGTGTGTGCTCTCCCTGAAACTTCTTTTCGAGTTGCATTCGTAATTTTAGGACCCCATCCTTATTTACAAATTGAATGTCGTCTACATGGTCTCCTTTGATCAAAATACGATTTTCATCTCCCTTGATAAGGTTAACTTCTATAAGGTCATATACCTTTATCTCATTAAATTCGCCCACTTCCCTGTCTACAATTCGCTGGGCAAAGGCATTCCCACCAAATAAGATGATTGCCAACAATAGTACTTTTTTCATGATCTATTCTATATTAGTGTTTTCTTAAAGACCATTCCATAAAAAGAATGTTACAGTATTGCTTCAACTTTTTACTGATTAATGATTTTTTCCTGGTGGTTGATAGATTCCTGGTGAATTGCCTTGAACATTTTTAGTACAAATTCTTCGCTTAGACCTTTGGATTCCCCTTCAAGGATCATTTTACCTAAAATGGCGTTCCATCTATTTGTTTGCAAAACGGCAACATTACGCTGTTTCTTTAATTGACCAATACCATCAGAAACATCCATTCTTTTCCCTAACATATCGATCAGTTGATTGTCAATAATATCGATTTGTGCCCGTAGATTGCTCAGTTTGCTGCTGTACTCTGCTTCTTCATCCGTTTCCTTTCTAATTTTTAAATCTTCCATGATCTGTACGAGTCTTTTAGGAGTAACTTGTTGGGCGGCATCACTCCAGGCATTGTCCGGATCGCAATGGGTCTCTATCATAAGGCCATCAAAATTCAGATCAAGGGCCGTCTGCGAAATATCAAATACCATATCCCTTTTTCCGGTGATATGCGATGGGTCGTTGATCAAAGGCAGATCAGGGAATCTGGTTTGTAATTCAATGGCCAATTGCCATTCAGGAATATTTCTGTATTTTGATTTCTCATAGGTTGAAAAACCACGATGTATTACCCCAAGGTTTTTAATATTGGCAGTATGTAGTCTCTCTACCGCCCCTAGCCATAAGGACAGATCCGGATTCACAGGATTTTTAACTAATACTATTTTGTCTGTACCTTCTAAGGCGTCTGCTATTTCCTGAACAATAAATGGACTTACAGTAGAGCGCGCTCCTATCCACAACAGATCAATATCATGTTCCAGCGCCAGGTCCACATGCGCCCTATTTGCTACTTCCGTCGCAGTCTTTAGTCCGGTTTGCCTTTTAACTTCCTGTAACCACTTTAGGCCAATGGCACCTACACCTTCAAAATTTCCTGGTCTGGTACGTGGTTTCCATATGCCTGCGCGGTAATAGTTAACATCTGTGTCTTTCAGTTCGTGGGCTATTTTCAGTACCTGAGCTTCTGTTTCTGCACTGCAGGGGCCTGCTATCACCAAGGGGTGAGGGAGAGCCATATTGTCTAACCAGTTTCTTAAATCCTTCGAATTTTCCATAGTATCCTTATAATTTGTTAAGGGGTATTCCTTTTAATATTTCCTTTATTTTGTTCGTATCCTGCATGTCCTTATACAGGCCTTCGAGATCATCCTCTTTTAATTTTTGTTTAAATGACTCCAAATTTTGAATGTATTCCTCCAGTGTCTCAATGACATTCTCTTTGTTCTGATCAAAGATAGGTGTCCACATGGCAGGAGAGCTTTTGGCTAGTCTTACCGTGCTTTCAAAACCACTCCCGGCCATGTCAAAAATATCGCGTTCATTCTTTTCCTTTTCAATTACCGTTTTCCCCAACATAAAAGAACTGATATGCGATAAATGTGAAACATAGGCAATATGTTTATCGTGAGCTTCCGGATTCATATACCGGATCCGCATCCCTAACTTTTGAAAGATCTCAAGAGCCTTTTCCTGTAATTTAAAGGCCGTCTTCTCTACTTCGCAAATGATATTTGTCTTGCCTTCAAAAAGGCCTTCTATAGCAGCTGATGGCCCTGAGAACTCCGTACCTGCTATGGGATGGCATGCCAGAAAATTTCGTCTTTTAGGGTGCGTCTTTACAGTAGCGCAGATCAGTGTTTTTGTTGAGCCTGCGTCAATGATCAGCGCTTCGTCTTGTACGGTATCTAGTATACCAGGCAAGACATTTACTGCAGCATCTACCGGAATAGACAGAATGATGATCTCTGCATCCTTAAGAGAACTCTCATCTCCCTTGGCATCAATAATACCGAGCTTTAGTGCAGTTTCCAAATGAGCCTCACTGGTATCAATGCCGGTAATATACGCTTCCGCATAAACCTTCTTCAGGTCCCTCGCCAGTGACCCTCCTATTAATCCGATCCCTATAATTCCTATCTTCATCTCTAGTTTTTAAAACGCGTAATTGCTTCTTTGATCTTTGTGGCTGGCACACAAAGTGAGAACCTTATATAGCCTTCACCGTTACTGCCAAAAATAGTACCTGGTGCAATAAAAATATCCTTATTGTAGAGCAACTCATCTATATATTCTTCTGAAGAAAGTGATCCTTTTGGCAATTTTGCCCACACAAACATCCCCACGGCCTCAGGGTCATAGGTACATTGCAGCAAGCTTACCAATTGAAACATAAGCTTACGGCGAGATGTGTACACAGCATCCAATTCTTCGAACCAGGCCTTCCCACTCTGTAAGGCCGCTATTGCTCCCTGCTGAATACCATAGAACATTCCTGAATCCATATTACTCTTCACTTTTAAAATAGCTTCTATATGATCTTTTTTTCCAAGCACCATCCCAACACGCCATCCTGCCATATTGAAGGTCTTACTCAGTGAATTCAATTCTAAGGCTACCTCTTTTGCTTCCTCTATCTCCAGTATACTTGTTGGGTTGACACCTAAGACAAAGCTATATGGATTATCATTGACCAATAAGATGGAATGATCTTTCGCAAAAGCTATCAGTTGTTTCAATTTTTCAAGAGAAGCCATGGCCCCGGTAGGCATATGCGGATAGCTAACCCACATTAACTTAACCTTTGAAAGGTCTTCATTAGCAAGCATTTTCAGATCGGGGAACCAGTTATTTTTTTCAAAAAGATCATAACTGCGTGGTACAGCACCAACGAGTTTTGTCACAGCCTCATAGGTAGGATATCCCGGATTAGGGATCAAAACCTCATCGCCCGGATTAAGAAAGGCCATGCTAATATGCATGATCCCTTCTTTTGACCCCATCAGTGGCAGAATTTCATTTAGGGGATCCGCATATACGCCAAACTTTTCTTTATAAAAATTTGCTATGGCCTGCCTCAATTCCGGCAGGCCCTGGTAGCTCTGATATTGGTGGGCCCCATTATCATTTAGGGCCTCTTTCATTGTGAGCAACACCCCTTCGGAAGGTGAAAGATCCGGACTCCCAATTCCCATATTGATTATTGGTCTGCCCTTAGAAATAAGTCCTCTTACTTCCCTCAATTTTCTGGAGAAATAGTATTCTTCTATGGTCGTAAGCCTGTCTGCTGTCTTGATCATACCATGGTGTTTTTATATTCCCCCAAGACCTTAAAATTCTCAGACATAATATTGAGAAGAGCCTTTGCTTTTTCAAAATATTCAAACTTTTCAAAAGTGATATCCACAAAAAATGCGTATTTCCAAGGGGTTTCTATAATAGGTAAACTCTGGATCTTGGTGAGATTTAAATTACAGTCGCTCATAACATTCAGAACGGTAGCCAAACTACCCCTTTTGTGATCGGTAATAAAGCGGATAGATGCTTTGTTGATCTCTTCTTTAGGAAGCTCCTTGTTGGTTGTTTTCACAATAATGAAACGGGTAGCGTTGTTCTTAATGGTCTGTATTTCCGGGGCAATGATCTCAAGGTGGTACAAATCCGCAGCTACTGATGGAGCAATAGCGGCCACTCCTTTTAATTGCTGGTCCTGGATTCGTTTAGCAGTTTCCGCGGTATCTACATCCTCTACCATTTTTATATGTGGCTGGGTTTTGAGGTATTCCCGGCATTGCAATAGCGCCATGGGGTGTGAACGTACTTCTTTGATATCTGCCAAGCCCTGCCCCTTTAATGCCATTAGATTATGGTGAATGTTCAGGTAGTGCTCCCCAATGATATGAAGGTTATTTTCATACACCAATGCATAGTTAGGAATGATAGACCCTGCTATAGAATTCTCAATGGCCATTACCCCTTTATCCGCATTTCCGTCTAATAGCTGGTCTACCAGCCCATGAAACGACAAACATTCCACAAGATCTATGGTGTCACTAAAATATTCACGAGCCACCTGATGATGGTTCGATCCTTTAATTCCCTGTATTGCGATACGTTTTTTCACCTTAGGTATTACAAAAAAAAAGCCCCGTTTTCTACGGGACTTGTTTTGTTATTGTTTCACAATTGTCTACAACAGTCCCTTGCCTCTTTTATAAAAGAAGTAAAAATAGAAACCGTTCCAGAAGTTTGTGTTCATTAATTCGCTATAAAACTGGGGCTAAGGTAATTATTAAATTGAAAAATCTGCATCTATCTCTATATTTTTTTGAATGTTAATGAATATCAAAAAATTACTGCGAATATTTTTTAAAAGATTGATATTTTCTGAGGATTCTACAATCAACGCTCTAATTGAATATATCAAATACTCCCTAGGGAACATTAAATAAGGGAAGAAAGAAAGCCTTATCAGTTCTTACTTTTTTTATATCACATTGTGTATTTTTACCCGAGAATTAAAGATCATATGTCCATAACGGTTGCGCATCTAACAAAATCATACGGAAAGCAAGTAGCGCTCAAAGATGTGTCCTTTACGATCAAGAAAGGGGAGATCGTAGGGTTTCTTGGGCCGAATGGGGCCGGCAAATCAACTCTGATGAAGGTGCTCACCACCTATTTAAAAGCAGATGAAGGAGAAGCCTTGGTCAACGGTTACGATGTTTGTACAGATGTAAGAAATGTACAGAAGAGCATTGGTTATTTACCCGAGCACAATCCGCTATACCTTGACATGTATGTAAGAGAGTACTTGCAATTCAATGCTGAAATATATAAGGTTTCTAAAGAGCGTATTGAAGAGGTGTTAGCGCAAATTGGCCTTGGCGAGGAAGCACACAAAAAAATAGGGCAATTGTCAAAGGGTTACAGGCAAAGAGTTGGACTTGCAGCAGCTCTTTTACATGATCCGCAGGTTCTTATCCTTGATGAACCTACCACAGGTCTAGATCCCAATCAATTACTGGAGATACGCAAATTGATCCGGGAAATTGGGAAAGATAAGACCATATTGCTCTCCACCCATATCATGAAAGAAGTAGAGGCCGTTTGTGACCGCGTCCTCATTATCAATAAAGGAAGCCTGGTAGCCGATAAAAAACTGTCTGACCTCAGAGAAGACACAGAGCAAATCATAGAAGTGGAATTTGATTACAGGGTTGAAGAAGTCTTCTTATTAAAGCTTCCTCATGTGACCCATGTAAAGAATACCATAGGGTTTGTATATGAGATCACCTTTAAGCATTCCATGGATATGCGACCTGTAGTATTCGATTTTGCGCATGACAATCAATTGAAAACATTACAACTCAGCCGTAAAAATAAGAATCTTGAAAGCCTATTCACAGACCTTACAAGCAGTGCTTCATAACTACTTTTAATTCTTCGGAATATATTTCCGGGTTTCCACGGCCACAGAATCTATTTTGGCCCTGGAGTAGTAGACAGGAAAGTATTGGTCCTTTGCCCATGGCTCAAACAAATTATCGTAAAATGGGCTGCGTGAATCACCAGACTGACCAGGCCCATTGGTCCCAACCGCGGTATCCCAATCTCCTGTTGAGACAATCATCCTGAACGATGCACCGCTGCTTTGGCGATTGTTATTCCCTGTTGAACCAGGGGTAAACCCATTGCCGCCTCGCGGCAACGGACCCAGATTTAAAGAATCTGCCCATTCTTTGTCGACTGCCCCACTAAGCGCGTGGATCATATAGGTGTGTTTATATGTAGGCTGTCCGTATTGCCAATCTGCTATTTCATCTCCCAGTGTCTTTTCCAAGACTTCAATTCCGTCGTTGAAGGCCTGTACAAGAAACTCATCTCTCGCCGCCACATTATTGCCAAATTTCAATTTGGGATCCTGAATCCAGTCTAAAATCCTCTTCAATTGTAATGCGTACTCAAAATTTTTCACTTCGTCTGGAATAAATATTTTATCCGCATTTGCGCCCAAGGCCCTTTCGAAGGCTACATAAATACCCGCCTCTATGCTGTTAGGCAAAAGCTGATAATCCCAACTCATTAACATATCTCTAGCCTTGGCTGCCTTTCCCTTCAATTTGAGCTGCGCCAACATGGGTACAAGAATTCTCGCCGGAAGAGAGACATAATCTACCTGTAGTGCCATCATTTCTTCCATAGAATGTTTATTTCCGGACTCTAACACCTCTTCTACCCGCTGTCCTCGATACGGATCGGACCAGGAAAAACCAATTGCATCCCAACGGTCATATGATTCAGGAGTAACATTTTGGTTGGCAGTGGCAATAAATCCTTTTTCGGGATTTACGGAATGTGGTTTATCCATTATAGGCAAATAGCCATCCCATTCATAACGACCATCCCCGGGAACGGGCACCAGACCACTAAAATTCCTTCTTATGGGCGCAATTCCCACTGCCTGCCATCCTATGGTACCTTCTTTATCTGCCCAGATCATATTTTCCCCGGGAATATGACTATAATTACACGCCTCCCTGAATTCGTCCCAGGTCTTCGCCTGGTCCATCCTAAGTGAAGCCAGATACGGAGAACCACCGGGTTCTAGCCAGGCACAACGCACTGCATACGCCTTATGATGCACACTGTCTATAAATGTGACAGGTCCGTGGCGAGTATACTTTAGAGATGCTTCATATGGTTCTTTATCTTTTACAGGGATGGTCTCTGAGATCTCTTCCATGGCTTCCCAATCGCCCTGATAACGATATTCATTGAGGTTTTCAGGGTTAAGGTCATATACATACAGGTCTTCCCCATCTGTCCTAAAGACAGTTAACCCCCATGCCCCATATTCATTATGCCCTATAGATATGCCCGGGATCTCCGGCTCACCACCCCCAATGACGTTCCATCCTGGGGCTACTAAATGAGTCATATATCGCAAAGAGGGAACAGCGATAGTTCTGTGTGGATCATTGGCCATTATGGTATGTCCGTCCTTTGTTAATGCCCCACTAACTACCCAATTATTACTACCGATAGAAAGCGGATCCTCTTTGGTTTCTTCCCTCCTCAGAAGAGCAACATTCTCCTGTATGCCCCGGTACTCCGCAAGAACATCCTCTTTTTCATAGCGTACAGGTCTTCTATACGCAGTATACAGCTCTAATATTTCTTCTTGCAGCAGAGATGCATCAATTGCCGGGTCTATCTCTAAATTAGGATCTTTTGGATGGAACCAATACAACTCTTTCACGGCCTTTACGCCTATTTTGCTCACTGCCATACCAACCTCCAATTCTTCTCCTATATTTCCCAAAAGTCCCTGGTGCCTCGATATCACAACTTCAGGTGTCCATTTTTCAGGAACAATATTCAGCATTTTGAATTCTATTGGCAGGTTGTCCGGATATTGCATCGCTTCTTCAATATAGGCATTCACCCCATCCGTATAAGCGGTAATGATGCCTTCCCCGTTATCATGGTAATGATTCAATTCTGTACTCAGGTCCCCACGGAATTTGAACAAACGGGTCCCAATATCCCTTTTTAATTCCCGCTCGCCAAGGATCTCTGCCACTGTACCTGTGGCCTGTCTCCTCCAGATCTCAAATTGGAATAAGCGGTCTTTTGCGGCGGCATATCCCTGCGCAAAAAAGAGGTCGTGTTCATTCTCCGCATAGATATGGTTTATCCCCCATTGATCACGAACAATTTCGACTGGTTCCTGTAGGCCGGAGATACTTAAATTCTCGCTCCGGTTAGTTTTACATGAGACTAACATGATAGAAATTCCCAATAGCAGGGTTTTCATCATTCTCAAATTTACATTTGTCATACCTGTATCCTTTTTATTAAAATAATCCTTTGATCCTTTCATTCTCATCCATAGTAATATTTTCTGCAGAAGGTATAGCCGGTAAACCCGGCATCCTTAAAATATTACCGGCAATAGGAATAATGAATCCCGCTCCTGTTGCGATCTCGAATTCACGAATATTTATATCGAAATTTTTAGGCCTGCCCAACCTTTTTTCATCGTCACTCAGGCTTTTTTGAGTTTTTGCAATACAAACCGGTAATTCTCCATAACCCATTCGCTCAAATCGCTTCATTTGTCTATGAGCCACATTCGTCAGGATAACATTTTTTGCTCCGTAAATAGTTCTGCAAATCTTTTCCATCTTGGTCCGTATGGGTTCATTAAGTTCATAAGTAGGCGTAAAACTTACCTTGCAAGATGCAGCGGCATCAATGACCAGATCTGCCAGATCTGTGCAACCTTTACCTCCTTCGGCCCAGCCATAACTAAGTGCTGCCGGGACATGTAATTTTCTGCAATGGTCCAGGAGCACCTGAATTTCAGCTTTTGTATCACTGCTAAAAGCATTGACCGAGATCACCACGGGGATACCAAAGCTTTTTAAACTAGTTACATGCCTTTCTAAGTTGGGCATACCTGCTTTTAAGGCCTCAACATCCTCTTCCGTAAGTTCTGCCAATGGTTTACCTCCGTGATATTTCAAAGCACGGATGGTCGCCACCAAAACTATCGTTTTTGGAGAGAGTCCTGTTTGCCTACATTTAATATTCAGGAATTTCTCGGCTCCCAGGTCAGCACCAAAACCTGCCTCGGTAACCACAAAATCGCCCAAACTCATACCCATTTTTGTGCCCAGAACAGAATTGGTTCCCTGGGCAATGTTTGCAAAAGGTCCACCGTGGATAATGGCCGGGTTGCCTTCCAGGGTTTGCACCAAATTAGGCTTAATGGCATCCTTCAGCAATACGGTCATAGCTCCCTGGGCATTCAGGTCCCGGGCATATACAGGTTTTCCTTCCCAGGTGTCACCAACATATATATTACCGCATTTCTCTTTCAGATCTCCCAGACTTTTACTCAGGCATAAAATTGCCATGATCTCCGATGCGGCCGTGATGTTAAATCCGGTTTCGCGTGGGATTCCTCCTCCTTTACCACCAAGTGCTACTACCATATGACGCAGCCCCCGGTCATTCATATCCATACAGCGCTTCCAACTAACAGTTCGGGGATCTATCCCAAGATTGCGTGTTTTGCTTTGTATATTATTATCGATGAGGGCAGCCAATAAATTATTGGCATTCTCAATGGCATGAAAGTCGCCCGTGAAATGAAGGTTTATATCTACCATGGGGATCACCTGGCTCCAGCCTCCACCTGCGGCACCTCCTTTGATACCGAATACAGGCCCCAAACTTGGTTCGCGCACCAC
>JAHEHU010000169.1 GCA_024639765.1 Eudoraea sp. | reverse complement strand
ATGTAGAGGAACAATTTTTTTTCTTCAATGTTGAAACTATGTAAGGTTGGTCCAAAAAATCTCGATTAGCACTTTGCCTTCGCTTACCCAATGGTAATCCAAACCTGCAAGCCTGACTACCGCAGACATTGTAAAATAATAAGATACACAGGCGCCTTATTTACTTTTTTATTCCCTGTAAAAGCCCAAGCGAGTTTGACAGCTGGAATTTGATGGATTACAGCGCAGCTGTGATCCAGATCAGCACCACTGCTGCAAATAGAAAATCATAAGGCGCAAATGCGCCGTATTTATTTTTTTATTCACTGTAAAAGCCCAAGCGAGTTTGACAGCTGGAATTTGATGGATTACAGCGCAGCTGTGATCCAGATCAGCACCACTGATGCAAATAGAAAATCATAAAGCGCACTAGCGCTTTATCTGTTTTTATTCCTTATAAACTCCCAAACATACGTTTGGCGTTTACCGGAATAAAAAAATCCACACGTTTCCGGGTGGATTTTCTGCTTGATGTGGGCCCTACTGGATTCGAACCAGTGACCCCCTGCTTGTAAGGCAGGTGCTCTGAACCAACTGAGCTAAGAGCCCCTAAGGGGATGCAAATATAGAATAGTTTTTTGTTACCTAAAACAAAAAATAAGAAAAAATTACAGGACCTCAGCAACCGTAAATGTACTGCCCCCAATATAAATGAAATCATCTTTTTCTGCCTTGCCCAGTGCAGTTTTATAGGCCTTTGATATAGACTCATAAATATGTCCTTCTAATCCAAATTCCGAAGCCTTTTTCATTAAGATTTCCACATCTAATCCCCTTGGAATATCGGGTCTGGCAAAATAATAAATGGCATCTTTAGGAAACAAGGGTAATAGTACATCAAGGTTTTTCTCTTTGACAAAACCCAGAACTATGTGCAAGGTTCTAAATTTTTCCAATCGTATCTGTTCCAGTACCAAGGTGAGACCTTCACTATTGTGGGCCGTATCACAGATAACTTTCGGGTTTTCTTGCAGAATCTGCCACCTACCCAAAAGCCCGGTATTCTCAACAACCTTCATAAGTCCATTTCTTATATGTTCCTGACTTATATGAAAACCTTTAAGCAAATTGATAGTGGCGAGTACTCCTTTAATATTCCTATTTTGATAACTGCCGAAAAGAGAGGTTCTATATTCTTTAAGGTCTTGCTTCTCTGCATAGACCAGATTTGCATTTCTTGCTTTGGCAATTTCTTCAAATACAGGTGCAATCTCCTCCTGATATTCGCTAATCACCAAAGGAACTCCCTGTTTTATAATCCCCGCCTTTTCTCTTGATATTAATTCCATCGTATGTCCCAGTAAATCTGTATGGTCTAAACCAATATTGGTAATAAGTGACGCTAGAGGGGTAATGATATTTGTAGCATCCAAACGTCCTCCCAGGCCCACTTCAATTATCGCGATGGATACCTTCTTCCTTGAAAAATAATCAAAGGCCATTCCCACAGACATTTCAAAAAATGACAGTTTATTTGTTTCCAGAAATGCTTTATTCTTTTCAATAAATTCTATTACACCCTTTTGGCTAATAGGATTTCCATTAATTTTTATCCGTTCCCGAAAATCTTTCATATGGGGAGAAGTATACAGCCCAACCTTATAACCGGCCTCCTGAAGTATAGATGCCAACATATGGCTGCTGGAACCTTTACCATTGGTACCTGCTACATGAATACTCTTAAAATTCAGATGTGGGTTTTTAAGGTGTGCCGCAAAAGAAAGGCTATTTTTTAGTTTGCCTTTATATGCCTTTGGCCCCTTTTGCTGATACATTGGAAGTTGAGCGAACATCCAATCCAGGGTTTCCTTATAGGTCATGTATTATTCCCCTAATTTAAAGTTCACTACAACAAAACCTATCTGTTGGCTGGGTGCTTTGGAATCCAGATTCCATTTGTGCAAAAATGCCGTTTTCCTGGCAGGTTCCAATAGGCAAGGATGGTTATTGGTAGTACCCTTCACTCCCGGAGTAGCATTGATAACCTTACCATTTCTATCTACGGTTATTTTAACAACTACTCTTCCTTCTTCATTACATTCTTGCTGAACTTTACCACTATCCAGCAAAGAGCGTCCGTTAAGACCATATCCGCCAGTTCCGCTTCCTGAGCCCGGACTTCCATAATAGCTTGTGGCATAAGGATCGCCATCGGGTTGTCCTTTATCGCCAGCTCTTGTATCATCACCTTCACCGCCCTGAACCTCACCTTCAGATTTATTTAGGCCTCCCATAAGTTCATCCAGTTTTTTCTTTTTGGCTTCCCTTTCTCTTCGAGCCTTTTCCTCGGCAGCTTTTTGTTCCCTGGCCAATTGTTCAGCTCTAGCCTGGGCTTTCCTCGCTGCCTCTTCGGCCTCTCGCTTTGCAGCTTCCTGTTGTCTAATCCTTATAGATTCTTCATCTTCCCGGGTAAGTACCTTCTCCGTGGCCTTTTCCGTTACATCTTCTTCGGCTACTTCTTCCGGTTGAGCCGCCGACTTTTCTTCTATTACTTCCTCCTCTAGCTCCTTCACGGGTTCCGCAGGCTGGGATATTATTTTTTTTATCGGTTGTTTCTCCCCCATGCCAAATTCCATGGTACCAAAATTCACAGTGATCCCTTTCTCAATGGGAGGATCCATATAAGTAAGCCCGATATAAAAAAGTAAAAGGAGTAGAACGCTTAACAAAATAGTTGTAAGCGTAAATGATTTTTTCTTGTGTCTCGTGTCTAAAAACGACATTAATTGGGACGCACAGCCAGGATCACTTTGTAACTATTTCTATTGGCAATATCCATTACGTTGACCGCTTCCTTTATGGCAACGCTTTCTTCTGCCCTTAGAATAACTGTGGGCTTCTCCTGGCCCTCAAGTGCTTTTTTTAATTCAATTTCTATGTATTCTCCGTTTATTCTCTCGTTGTTTACAAAATATTCCAAATTTTTATTAATCGTAACGGAAACATTTTGCGTATTTGTAGATTTTCCCTTGGCCTTTGGTAAAAGCAGGTCCAAAGCATTAGGTGAATTAGCCGTTAACATAAAGAAAATCAGCAGCAGGAATACAATGTCCGTCATTGAGGACATGCTGAACTCCGGGCTGATCTTATTTCTTCCTTTAATTTTCATAGGACTGTCTTAAACAGGTTCGTTAAGTAAATCAAGAAATTCTACCGCATTAGCTTCCATTTTGTGAACTACTTTATCCGTTCGATTCACGAGATGGTTGTAGCCCATATAAGCAACAATACCTACAATTAAACCGGCAACGGTAGTAGTCATTGCGGTATAAATACCTGATGCCAAAGCGCCCATTTCTGCTTGTCCGCCACTACTGGCCATTTGATGGAACGCTATAATCATACCAATAACGGTTCCCAAAAACCCAATCATGGGTCCTGCCCCTGCGACTGTAGCCAGGACATTTACATTTTTTTCTAATTTGTAAACCTCCAGGGTTCCGGCATTCTCAATAGCCGTATTAATATCATCAAGGGGTTTACCAATTCTGGAAATCCCTTTTTCTGTTAATCTGGCAACCGGAGAATCTGTTTGGGCACACAATATTTTGGCCGCTTCCAGTTTATCGTTCATAACATGATCCCGTATTTGATTCATGAAGTTCTTATCTATTTGAGAGGCTGCCTTTATAGCCAGTAAGCGCTCAAAATAAATATATAAAGCAACGGCCAGCATCACAAACAAAACCGAAATAATTATAATACTTCCTGCTCCCCCATTAAAGATAAGATCAATAACTGAAAGTGTTTTTTCTTCTGAAACAATTTCCCCCACTTGTGTTTCATCAGTAAGACCCTGTAACATAATCATATTTTTCCCTATTAAAAGTTGCCCTTATAACGGTATATTATCAATTAAATTATGCGTTTAAGACTAAATTTCGAATAATTATAAATGCCCCTGCGCCACCAATAAAACCAACGAATGCCAGCCATGCAATTTTTTTGAAATACCAGAAAAAATCAATTTTTTCCATTCCCATAGCTACAACACCAGCTGCAGATCCAATAATTAACATAC